>NZ_JBHVCT010000009.1:0-117992 GCF_042803195.1 Streptomyces sp. NPDC057428 | reverse complement strand
CGAGCTGCGCCGGACCGCAGGTCGCCTTCCCACCGGCCGTCCTGTTGCCGATGTGGACCCTGCGGGACACAGCAACGCACTCGTTCCACACCCAACGGCACCGCGCCCACTCGCCTTCAAGCCCGGTGAGCCCGGTGGACGACACACGCAAGCGGAAGCTGTACCGGGCGTGCCCGGACCCCTCCGTCTCCTGCGCCGTCGTCATGGCCAAGACCCTAGCCTCACCCACTGACAATCAACCGAAGTGCAGGTCACAGCAGATGTGCAGAGAACTCCGCCGCTTCGCGGCTCCGCCCCGAGGAACCATTCCTCCCCGGCCTGAAGGCCGGGACCTCCTGGGAGAAGTCAGGTGAGCAACCGTCACCAGCGGCGGCACCCGCTCGGAAATCGGGGTCGGTAAACGATGCAGCACGGCAAGTACCGGTTCATCGCGGGATTCCTCGTGGTCCCGCTGGCGTTGTACGCCATCTTCGTCATCTGGCCCTTCGCCCAGTCCATCTACTACTCGTTCACGGACTGGACCGGACTCAGCCCGGACTTCCAGATGGTCGGCTTCGACAACTACAGTCGGATGCTCGGCGACGACATCTTCTGGAAGTCCCTGCAGCACAGTGTGCTGCTCGCCCTGCTGCTGCCGCTGGTGACGCTGGGCCTCGCGCTCTTCTTCGCCTTCATGCTCAATGTCGGCGGCCGCCGGCGCAAAAGCGCCGCGGTCGCCGGGGTGCGCGGCTCCTCGTTCTACAAGATCGCGTACTTCTTCCCGCAGGTCCTGTCGATCGTGATCGTGGCCCTGCTGTTCCAGTTCGCGTTCAACCCGTCGTCAGGAATGCTGAACGAGGCACTCAAGGCCGTCGGTCTCAAGAGTCTCCAGCCGGACTGGCTCGGTGACCCCGACCTCGCGCTCTACTGCGTGATGGTCGTCCTGATCTGGTCGACGGTCGGATTCTTCGTCGTCCTGTTCTCCGCCGGCATGGCCTCCATCCCGAAGGACTTCTACGAGGCGGCCCTGCTCGACGGCGCCAGCCGCATCACGACCTTCTTCAAGATCACGCTTCCGCTGCTCTGGGACACCGTGCAGTCGGGCTGGGTCTACATGGGCATCCTGGCGCTCGGCGTGGAGGCCTTCACCGCCGTACAGGTCATGACGGTCGGCCCCGGAGGCCCGGACTACTCCACCACCGTCCTGCCGCTGTACGTCTACCAGACGGCCTTCCGGGACGCCCAGGCCGGTTATGCGACCACGATCGGCGTCGGTCTGCTCATCGTCACCATGCTCTTCGCGGGCATCGTGATGCGGTTGGGCCGGCGCGAGCGGCTGGAGTTCTGATGCCGGGCCCCTCGCGGTACGGCGACCGGACTACCGGCGGCACGCAGAACAGTTCGGTCCCGGTGGCCGGCTCGACAGTTGTACGAGGTGAGCACGTATGAAGGTCACTGAGACTCCTCCCGCCGTCCCGGCCCAGCGCTCGCCGGTGACGAAGACCGACGCCCCGGCCGCCGAGACGGCGAAGAGCAGCGAGGGCAAGGTCCTCAACGTCTTCTCGCACGGTGTGCTGATCATCTGGGCGGTTCTCGTCGTCATGCCGCTGCTCTGGGCGGTGATGGCGTCCTTCAAGACGGACGACTCGATCCTGTCGACGCCCTGGGCGCTGCCGGACAAGCTCCACTTCGAGAACTGGTCACGCGCCTGGAACCAGGCGCACATGAGCGACTACTTCCTCAACACCATCATGGTGGTGGGCGGTTCACTCATCGGCACGCTGCTGCTGGGCTCGATGGCGGCGTACGTGCTCGCGCGGTTCGACTTCCCGGGGAACCGCTTCATCTACTTCCTCTTCATCGGAGGGATGAGCTTCCCGATCATCCTGGCGCTGGTCCCGCTGTTCTTCGTCATGAACAACATGGGCCTGCTGAACTCGGTGCACGGGCTGATCCTGGTCTACATCGCCTACTCACTGCCGTTCACCGTCTTCTTCCTCACCTCGTTCTTCCGGACCCTGCCGACGTCGATCGCGGAAGCGGCCATGCTCGACGGCGCCTCGCACAGCCGCACCTTCTTCCAGGTGATGCTGCCGATGGCCAAGCCCGGGCTGATCAGCGTCGGCATCTTCAACTTCCTCGGGCAGTGGAACCAGTACATGCTGCCGACGGTCCTGAACACCGACCCGGAGGGCAAGGTGCTCTCCCAGGGGCTCGTCGAACTGGCCACCAGCCAGGGGTACAAGGGCGACTGGTCCGGTCTCTTCGCCGGCCTGGTGATGGCGATGCTGCCGGTGCTCCTGGCCTACATCGTCTTCCAGCGGCAGGTGGTCGCGGGCCTGACGGCGGGGGCGCTCAAGTAGCCCTCGGGGCCGCCGGCCGGACGGCGGAGGAAGGCCGCGCCCCAGGGTGCGGCCTTCCGCATGCGGCCGGCCGGTGAGCACCCGCCGCGTGAACACCTGATCCTGCGTGCGCGTGCCCTCCGAGGGGCGGACCCGCCGCCCCCACGCGGGCTCGCGAGGCACCACCCCACCGACCGGGAGTCCGAAGCGTCATGATCACCGCGTCCGACCCCTGGCAGGGGCACGACTTCTCGATCCTGTTCACCGTGCTGATCGCCGGGACTTCGGCGCTACTGGGCTGTACCGCGTACCTGTGCTCACGGTTCTCACGGCGGGCCCGCCACCTGTGCACCCCCTCCCGCGTATGGCGGGACCTGTCCCTGGCGGCGGCTGCAGCGACGCTCGCCCTCTATCTGTGGGGATGCCTCCACCTCCTGTTCCTCGAAGATCAGGAGGAGGCGATGGAGTGTGAGCCGAACCGCCCCGAAGGAACACCGCGCCTGGTCGGCCTCAGAGGGGACTTCGTCCCGCTGCGGCTCGTGTGCGAGACGTTGGACGGCCGTGACTTCGCCGTCGTCGTTCCCGGCTACGTCGATCCGGCTCTCGTGGCCCTGCTGCTGCTCGCGCTCGGCTGCGGTCTCGTGTCCGTCCTCCTCCGCCGCAAGCGGCGCACGGTAGAGCGGCAAGCGGGCTGACCCGCCGAGGCCCAGGAACACGACCTCCTCAAAGCGTCCCACGGGATACGCGTACGGTCAGCGGCGTCAGGAGGAGGGCGAGACCGATGTGGAGGTCGTCCGAGGAGTCCGTCACCAGCATGCCGAGGGCCCTGTCAGTGGTGCCGGGAGATGGAGCCGTAGGACGGGAGCTCGACGGAGGCTGAGGCATTCCACGGTCAACTCAGGACCTATTCGTGGCCCATGGGGAGGCAAAGGCTTCGGGTGGTTGGGCGCATGTCTCGAAAGCGTCTATTGGCAGGGCGAGTTGGGCAATGGTGTCCAGGACCCGGTTGCTGTCGGGGCCAGGTCGGGAGTGACCCCGCATCCGCGGGCGCGTGTGACGGCCGATGCGTGACGTCGCATGCCTTCGGCGGGCGTTGATGCCCGGTTCGCGGCCCGTATGCCCGGTGCTCGTTCGAGAGTTTCAGGCAGATGTCACGGCTTCGGCCACGTTCCGGCCGAGACGAGGCCCATCGTGCTCACCGGAGGCTCCCACTGCTCAGGTCTTGACGGGGGGCACCCCAAAACGCTCAGCTTAGGGTTCACATGTTAGAGAAAACGGCAGGAGTGAGTGAGTCGATGGAGACTCCGGGGTCGCAGACATCTCTGCATCGGGCCAACCTTGAGCGGGTCGTGCGTGCCGTAAGAATGGCGGGGTCCCTGACCCAGGCCGAGATCGCCAGAGGCACCGGCCTCTCCGCGGCCACCGTCTCCAACATCGTGCGTGAACTCAAGGACGGCGGCACGGTCGAGGTGACGCCCACCTCGGCGGGCGGGCGCCGTGCCCGCAGTGTCTCCCTCAGTGGGGATGCCGGCATCGTCATAGGGGTTGATTTTGGGCACACCCACCTCCGCGTCGCCATCGGTAACCTCGCCCACCAGGTGCTGGCCGAGGAATCCGAGCCGCTGGACGTCGACGCCTCGTCCGCGCAGGGCTTCGGCCGGGCGGAACAGCTGGTCAAACGCTTGATCGAGACCACGGGGATCAGTCCGGAGAAGGTGATCGGCGTGGGTCTCGGCGTGCCGGGGCCCATCGACGTCGAATCCGGAACCCTGGGCTCCACCTCGATCCTGCCGGGCTGGACGGGCATCAATCCCAGTCAGGAGCTCGCCGGCCGCCTCGGGGTCCCGGTGTACGTGGACAACGACGCCAATCTCGGGGCGCTGGGTGAGCTCGTCTGGGGCAGCGGCCGCGGGGTCCGGGACCTGGCCTACATCAAGGTCGCGAGCGGTGTGGGCGCCGGTCTGGTGATCGACGGGCACATCTACCGCGGCCCGGGCGGCACGGCCGGCGAGATAGGGCACATCACGCTCGACGAATCGGGCCCCGTCTGCCGCTGCGGCAACCGAGGCTGCCTGGAGACCTTCACGGCGGCCCGGTACGTCCTGCCCTTGCTGATGCCGAGCCACGGGCCCGATCTCACGATGGACCGGGTGGTGCAGCTGGCCCGTGAGGGTGATCCGGGCTGCCGCAGGGTCATCGCGGACGTGGGGCGGCACATCGGCAGCGGGGTGGCCAACCTGTGCAACCTGCTCAACCCGAGTCGCGTCGTGCTCGGCGGATCCCTCGCGGAGGCCGGTGAGTTGGTCCTGGGTCCCATCCGGGACTCGGTCTCGCGCTACGCCATCCCCAGTGCCGCCCGGCAGCTCTCCGTGCTCCCCGGTGCGCTCGGAGCGCGGGCCGAGGTGCTGGGCGCGCTCGCCCTCGTGCTCAGTGAAATGGGTGATTCGACCCTTTTGGAGAGCACCCTTCCCTCGGCGACGCCCGCCTTCACTTAGATAACGAATGGCACCGTTGTCATCTCGTTAAGTATTTACTCCTTGACGCTGGCGGCGCGGCCGAGTTGACTTCCAGCCACCTCGGCCGCAACGTCGCGGCCTCGTCAGGGAGGTTCGAAATGAACACGCGTATGCGTCGTGCCGCCGTTGCCGTTGCAGCCACCACCATGGCCGTCTCGCTCGCTGCTTGCGGGAGTGCCAAGGAGTCGGGCGACAAGGCCTCCACGGACTCGGGCAAGAAGGGCGACGCGGTCAAGATCGGCCTGCTCCTTCCCGAGAACGTCACCGCCCGTTACGAGAAGTTCGACAAGCCGGTCATCGAGAAGAAGGTCAGCGAGCTGACCGGCGGCAAGGCGGAGGTCGTCTACGCCAACGCCAAGCAGGACGCCACGCTGCAGGCGCAGCAGGTCGACACCATGATCACGAACAAGGTCGACGCGCTCATCATCGACGCCGTCGACGCCAAGGCCATCGAGAACAGCGTGAAGAAGGCCAAGGACGAGGGGATTCCCGTCGTCGCCTTCGACCGCCTCGCCGAGGGCCCGATCGACGCCTACACCTCCTTCGACAACGAAGAGGTCGGCCGCGCGCAGGGCAAGGCCCTGCTGGAGGCGCTGGGCGACGCCGCCAAGCCCACCATCGTGATGATGAACGGCGCGATCACCGACCCGAACGCCGCGCTCTTCAAGAAGGGTGCCAAGTCGGTGCTCGATGGCAAGGTGACGTACGGCAAGGAGTACGACACCAAGGAGTGGAAGCCGGAGAACGCCAACGCCAACATGGAGGGTGCGATCACGGCCCTCGGCAAGGACAAGATCGCCGGCGTCTACTCCGCCAACGACGGCATGGCGGGCGGCATCATCCAGGCCCTCAAGTCCGCCGGTCTCTCCAAGCTCCCGCCGGTCACCGGCCAGGACGCCGAACTCGCCGGCGTGCAGCGCATCGTCACCGGTGAGCAGTTCATGAGCGTCTACAAGCCCTACCCGCAGGAGGGCGTCGTCGCCGCGGAGATGGCCGTCGCGCTCGCCAAGGGCGAGAAGCTCGACACCATCGCCACGTCCAAGATCGACAATGCCGGCACCAAGGGCATCCCGACGGTCATCGTCCCGGTCATCTCGCTGACCAAGGCGAACATCAAGGACACCGTCATCAAGGACGGCATCTGGACGCTCGACGAGATCTGCTCGGCCAAGTACAAGGACGCCTGCGCCGCCGCGGGCCTGAAGTAGGCCCCAGCCGTCCGGCAAGGCCCTCCAGGGCCGGGCCGGGCGGCACCCCGAGCCTGTCCGGCGCCCGGTCCACCAACTGTCCCGCTACCGGGCCGGGCGCCGGACGGAATGCTTCGGCTCTTCTCTCACTCTTCTGCTCAACCACCGCGCCTCCCCCCAGAGGTGCGGTATCCCCGCCGGGTCAGGCGGCGAAGGAGATGGTTCACGTGTCCGCTACGCCCGTGTTGGCGTTGCGAGGGGTCTCCAAGCGATTCGGTGCCGTCCAGGCGCTCACCGACGTCGAGCTTGAGGTCCACGCCGGTGAGGTGGTCGCCCTGGTGGGTGACAACGGCGCCGGTAAATCAACGCTGGTGAAGACGATCGCAGGTGTGCACCCCATCGATGACGGAGTCATCGAGTGGGACGGCCGCCCGGTCCAGATATCCAAGCCGCACGATGCCCAGAACCTGGGGATCGCGACCGTCTACCAGGACCTCGCGCTCTGCGACAACATCGACGTCGTCGGCAACCTCTACCTCGGCAGGGAGCTCCGCAGGTTCGGAATCCTCGACGAGGTCGAGATGGAGCGCCGCTCGCGCGAGCTCCTCAGCACGCTGTCGATCCGCATCCCCAGCGTCCGCATCCCGATCGCGTCCCTGTCCGGCGGTCAGCGCCAGACGGTCGCCATCGCGCGTTCGATGCTGGGCGAGCCCAAGCTGGTCATCCTCGACGAGCCCACCGCCGCGCTCGGCGTCGAGCAGACCGCACAGGTCCTCGACCTCGTCGAGCGGCTGCGCGAGCGCGGCCACGCGGTCATCCTCATCAGCCACAACATGGCCGATGTGAAGGCCGTTGCCGACAAGGTCGCCGTGCTCCGGCTCGGTCGGAACAACGGGGTCTTCGACGTGAAGACGACCTCGCAGGAAGAGATCATCTCCGCTATCACGGGCGCCACGGAGAACGCCGTGACCCGTCGTGCGGCGCGCAACGCGGAGGCCCAGAAGTGACAACCGACAAGACGTCCACCGCAGTGGTCAACCCGGAGGCGGCCAAGGGCGCCGACACCGTGGTCGACCCCCGGCTGCTCGTCCGCGAGCAGGGCCTCGCCGGATACCTCACCGAGTTCAAGCGCAAGATGCGCGGCGGTGACCTCGGCTCGATCCCGGTGATCCTCGGCCTGATCATCATCGCCGTCGTCTTCCAGAGCCTGAACTCCGAGTTCCTCTCCGCGAAGAACGTCAGCGACATCGCGGTCACGATGGTGGCCACGGGCATGATGGCCGTCGGCATCATCTTCGTGCTGCTGCTCGGCGAGATCGACCTCTCGGTCGGCTCGGTCAGCGGTGTCGCCGGCGCGGTCGTGGCCGTGCTCAGCGTCACCCACGGGGTGAACGAGTGGCTCGCCGTCCTCATCGCGATCGCCAGCGGCGCGGTCATCGGCGCGATCCACGGCTTCTTCTTCGCACGGATAGGCGCCCCCGCCTTCGCCGTCACACTCGCCGGTCTGCTCTTCTGGCTGGGCTTCATGCTCCAGCTGCTCGGCGACACCGGCACCATCAACCTGGACAGCGACGGCGTCATCGGCAAGCTGACCACGTACTACTTCGCGGACGTCGCCGCCGCCTACGGCCTCGCGGCCGTCGCGGTGATCGGCTACTTCCTCTCCGCCTTCCTGGACACCCGCCGCCGTGAGGCCGCGGGCGTCCCGTCGCGGCCCCTCGTCGACATCGTGGTGCGCACCGTCATCCTGGCGCTGTTCTCCTTCGGCGCCGCGTTCATGTTCAACCAGTACCGAGGCCTCCCGCTGGCCCTGGTCCTCTTCCTCGTCGTCCTGGTCGGCACGGACTTCGTCCTGCGCCGCACCTCCTACGGCCGCAAGATCTTCGCGCTCGGCGGCAGCGTCGAGGCGTCCCGCCGTGCGGGCATCAACGTCACCGCGATCCGGATCTCGGTCTTCGCCATCGCCGGCACCTTCGCGGCGATCGGCGGCCTGTTCTGGGCCTCCAAGATCGCGGCGGCCAACCAGGGCTCCGGCGGCGGTGACCTCCTGATGAACGTCATCGCGGCGGCCGTCATCGGCGGCACCAGCCTCTTCGGTGGCCGGGGCCGCACCTGGAACGCCCTGCTCGGCGTCATGGTGATCGTCTCGATCCAGTACGGCTTGGCTCTCGAAGGCATCGCCACGCCGATCAACTACATGATCACCGGCGCTGTTCTTCTCATCACGGTCGTCATCGACTCCATCAGCCGCAAGACGCAGAAGACCGCAGGCCGCGCCTGACCTTCGCACCTGCGGACATGTGCCCGGCATCCTCCGTGATGCCGGGCACACGCGTATCCGGCGCGACCCGGCGCGGCAGGGCGGAATGCGCCGCCCGATGACCGGGCCCGCCGGCGGAACATTAGACTCGTCGGATCGACACGCTCGACCAGCTCTTACGCAAGGAGGCACGGGTGGACCTGCTGACCCGCATCGGGGGACCGCGCGACCTGGACCGGCTCGGCCTCGAGCAGCTCGACCAGCTCGCCGGGGAGATCCGCACCTTCCTCGTCGAGGAGGTGTCCAAGACCGGGGGCCACCTCGGCCCGAACCTGGGTGTGGTCGAGATGACCATCGCCCTGCACCGGGTCTTCGAGTCCCCGCAGGACAAGGTCCTCTTCGACACCGGTCACCAGAGCTACGTGCACAAGCTGCTCACCGGCCGGCAGGACTTCTCGAAGCTCAAGAGCAAGGGCGGACTCTCCGGATACCCGTCCCGCGCCGAGTCCGAGCACGACGTCATCGAGAACTCGCACGCCTCGACGGTGCTCGGCTGGGCCGACGGCCTCGCCAAGGCCAACGAGGTCCTGGGCAAGGACGACCACGTCGTCGCCGTCATCGGTGACGGCGCGCTCACGGGCGGCATGGCCTGGGAGGCGCTGAACAACATCGCCGCCGCCAAGGACCGCCCGCTCGTGATCGTCGTCAACGACAACGAGCGTTCGTACGCCCCGACCATCGGCGGCCTCGCGAACCACCTCGCCACCCTGCGCACCACCGACGGGTACGAGCGGTTCCTGGCCCGCGGCAAGGACCTCCTGGAGCGCACGCCGGTCGTCGGCAGGCCGCTCTACGAGACCCTGCACGGCGCCAAGAAGGGCCTCAAGGACTTCATCGCCCCGCAGGGCATGTTCGAGGACCTCGGGCTGAAGTACGTCGGCCCGATCGACGGCCACGACATCGAGGCCCTGGAGTCCGCGCTCCAGCGGGCCAAGCGCTTCGGTGGGCCCGTCATCGTGCACTGCCTCACCGAGAAGGGCCGCGGCTACACCCCCGCCCTCGAGGACGAGGCGGACCGCTTCCACGCCGTCGGCAAGATCCACCCGGACACCGGCCTGCCGATCTCCACCTCCGGCCTCGACTGGACCTCGGTCTTCGGCGAGGAGATGGTCAAGCTCGGCCACGAGCGGGAGGACATCGTCGCCATCACGGCGGCCATGCTCCAGCCCGTCGGCCTCGGCAGGTTCGAGGAGGCCTTCCCGGACCGCATCTACGACGTCGGGATCGCCGAGCAGCACGGTGCGGTCTCCGCGGCGGGCCTGGCCACAGGTGGGCTGCACCCCGTCTTCGCGGTCTACGCGACCTTCCTCAACCGGGCCTTCGACCAGGTCCTCATGGACGTCGCCATGCACAAGTGCGGCGTCACCTTCGTCCTGGACCGGGCCGGCATCACGGGCACGGACGGCGCCTCGCACAACGGCATGTGGGACATGTCGATCCTGCAGTGCGTGCCCACCCTGCGCATCGCCGCCCCGCGCGACGCCGACCAGGTCCGCGCCCAGTTGCGCGAGGCCGTCGCCGTCGACGACGCCCCCACCGTCGTCCGCTTCTCCAAGGGCGCCGTGGGCCCGGCGGTCAAGGCGGTCGGCACGGTGGGCGGCATGGACGTCCTGCGCTCGGCGGGTACGGACAAGCCCGACGTCCTGCTGGTCTCCGTCGGCGCGCTCGCCCCGATGTGCCTGGAGATCGCCACGCTGCTGGACGCCCAGGGCATCTCCACGACGGTGGTCGACCCGCGCTGGGTCAAGCCCGTCGACGAGGCGCTCGCCCCGCTGGCCGCGGAGCACCGGGTCGTCGTCACCGTGGAGGACAACAGCAGGGCAGGCGGTGTCGGCTCGGCCGTCGCCCAGTCCCTGCGCGACGCGGACGTGGACGTGCCGCTGCGTGACTTCGGCATCCCGCCGGTCTTCCTCGACCACGCCTCGCGGGCCGAGGTCATGGCCGAGATCGGTCTGACGGCGCCGGACATCGCCCGCCAGGTCACCGGTCTGGTGGCCAAGCTCGACGGACGGTACGAGAGCCGGGCGGCCGAGCCCGTCCGCGACTGATCCACCGCACGGCCCGTTGGGCCGGTCGGCCGCTCCGCACGAGTGGTCCGACCGGCCCATTCGCGTGAAACAGGGCCGGGCGGAGCGTGCCGGGGCGGCCGGGTTCGAATCATGGCGTGCACGACGAGTGCGTGGAGGTACGCCGGTGAGCACGCAACATGACACGCCCCCCAGCGGAGGAGGGCTGTTCCGGACCAAGACGGTCGAACAGTCCATCCGCGACACCGAAGAGCCGGAGCACGCGCTCAAGAAGTCCCTCTCCGCTCTGGACCTCACGGTGTTCGGCGTGGGCGTCATCATCGGTACCGGGATCTTCGTCCTCACGGGCAAGGTCGCCAAGGAGACGGCGGGCCCCGCCACCGCCCTCGCCTTCGTCGCGGCGGGCATCGTCTGCGCGCTCGCCGCGCTCTGCTACGCCGAATTCGCCTCCACCGTGCCTGTGGCCGGATCCGCGTACACCTTCGCCTACGCCTCGCTCGGTGAGCTGGTCGCCTGGATCATCGGCTGGGACCTGGTGCTGGAGTTCGCGCTGGGCACGGCGGTGGTCGCGGTCGGATGGTCCGGCTACATCAGGTCGCTGCTGGACAACGCCGACTGGACGCTGCCCGACGAACTCTCCGGCCCTGACGTGGCGAGCGGCTTCGGGTTCGACATCCTGGCCTTCGCACTGGTGCTGGTGCTGACGGTCATCCTGGTCCTCGGGATGAAGCTGTCGGCCCGGGTGACCACGGCCGTCGTCGCCATCAAGCTCGCCGTCGTCCTCATCGTGATCATCGCCGGCCTCTTCTTCATCAACTCGGCCAACTACTCGCCCTTCATCCCCGAGGCCCAGAAACAGGAGGGCGGCTCGGGCCTGAACGCCCCGCTGGTCCAGCTGATCTTCGGCTACGAACCGACGAACTTCGGCGTCATGGGGATCTTCACCGCGGCGTCCGTCGTCTTCTTCGCCTTCATCGGCTTCGACGTCGTGGCCACCGCGGCCGAGGAGACCAAGCTCCCGCAGCGTGACATGCCGCGCGGCATCCTGGCCTCGCTGATCATCTGCACCCTGCTCTACGTCGCGGTGTCCATCGTGGTCACCGGCATGCAGAACTACACCGAACTCTCCGTCAGCGCCCCGCTCGCCGACGCCTTCAAGGCGGTCGGGCACCCCTTCTACGCCGGAGTCATCAGCTTCGGTGCGGCGATCGGCCTGACCACGGTCTGTATGATCCTGCTGCTGGGCCAGACCCGCGTGTTCTTCGCGATGAGCCGCGACGGACTGCTGCCGCGGTTCTTCTCGGTGACGCACCCGCGCTTCGGCACCCCGTACCGCCCGACGATCCTGCTCGGTGTGATCATCGCGATCGTCGCCGGCTTCACCAGCATCAACGAGTTGGCGACCCTGGTGAACATCGGGACGCTCTTCGCGTTCGTCGTCGTCGCCCTGGGCGTGATCGTCCTGCGCCGGACCCGGCCGGAGCTCCACCGCGCCTTCCGCACGCCGTGGGTGCCCGTCCTGCCCATCGTCTCGGTGGCCGCCTCGGTCTGGCTGATGCTGAACCTGCCGGCCGAGACCTGGCTCCGGTTCGCGATCTGGATGGCGATCGGCGTGATCATCTACTTGGCGTACGGGCGCCGCAACAGCCGCATGGTCAAGGGACGCTGAGCCGGTCAGTTCCGACGCGACCACGGCGGCGGACGTACCGCACGCGGGCCCGCGCACCTCGCCCCGAACGCCTCGACCCGTTGCCGCAGTCCGCGGTCGGCGGTGACCACCACACAGTCGCGCCGGCCGGCCCGGTCGTCCGCCCAAGCCGCGACCAGGGCCACGACCAGGTCGTCACCGCTGCCCGGAGCCGCCTCCACGCGGACTCCCGGCACGGACACGACCGCACGGGCAGCGCCCTCCACGACGAGCACCAGCTCGGCGGGACCGGGGACGCCGGGCGGCCCGTCGACGGCGTACGGGACCAGCGAGTCCCGCAGCCGTTCGGCCGCACCGCGCCGGTCCCGCCACCACCGGTCCGGGACGGACCCCACGACGTTGGCGGCGTCGATGATCACCAGAGCCCGTTCGTTCGTCACCCCGCCAGGGTGACACGCGCTCAGCCCCCGGTCGCGGGGGACTTCTTCGCGGACTCCGGGATCGCGGCGCCCGACCGGATCGCCTTCCAGAGGTCGCCGGCCTGCGGCTGCGCCGCCACCACGCGGTTGGGGTCCCGCTTGTCGTACGCGACCGGAAGCATGATCGTCTCCATGGACGAGGGGTCGACGCCGTTCATCGACCGGGCGAACTCGGTGAGGGACGTCAGTGAGGCCAGCCCCTCGTCGGTGGTGAGCGACTTGGTCGCCGAGTTGGCGATCTTGAAGGCCGTCGTCGGACTGCCCAGCAGGTCCTGCGACTTGATCTCGGTCAGCAGCGAGAACAGGAACTGCTGCTGCAGCCCGATCCGGCCCAGGTCACTGCCGTCCCCGATGCCGTGCCGGGTCCGGACGTAGGAGAGGGACTCGGTGCCGTCGAGCTTGTGCGTACCGGCGGTCAGCTCGAGCCCGGACGCCTTGTCGTGGATCGGCTCCTCGACGTCGACGGTGACGCCGCCTATGGCGTCGACCAGGTCCTTGAACCCGGCGAAGTTGATCTCCATGTAGTGGTCGATGCGGACCCCGGACATCTTCTCCACCGTCTTCACCACACAGGCCGGACCGACCTGCGAGTACACGGAGTTGAACATGACCCGCTCGGCGGAGGCCATCGTCGAACCGTCGGACTTGGCGCACTCGGGCCGCGTCACCAGGGTGTCACGCGGGATGGACACGGCGACTGCCTTGGTCCGGCCCTCGGGTATGTGCACCACCATCGCGGTGTCGGAGCGCGCCCCGCCGATGGCGCCGCCCCCGCCCAGCTCCTGATTCTCCGCCCCGGCGCGCGAGTCGGAGCCGAGGACGAGGAGGTTCTGGCCGGCGGTGGGCAGCTTCTCCGGGCGGTCCTCACCGAGCGCCTTGTCGATGTCGACACCCTTGATGTTGCCGTCGAGGTCCTGGTACATCCAGTAGGCACCGCCGCCGGCGGCGAGCAGCAGGACCAGCAGGACCCCAAGCGTGATCTTGAGGCCGCGGCGGCGTTTGCGCGGCTTGGGCGCCCGTCTGGAGGGAGTGCTGTCGTGGCTCATCGTGCGTGAGTCCTCAATCTCGTTGCCCGGGGCGGACAGGGGAGTGCGTGGGACTCGGGTGGGGGGTGTGACCGGTCCGTAAAACGTCGACTGACCGAGCACTATAGAACAGGCAAGCGCTAGAACGTGTGAACCGGGTGAACGGATGCCCGGTGATGCGTGGAACGTGTGCCGATCTACTATTCGCGCATGACTTGGTTGATCACGGGTGGGGCGGGCTTCATCGGGGCGCACGTCGTCAGGGCGATGACGGAGGCCGGCGAGCGGGTTGCGGTGTACGACGATCTTTCGACGGGTGACCTTTCCCGTGTTCCCGCGGGCGTCCCGTTCGTGCACGGATCGACGCTCGACGGAGATGGCCTGCGACGCGCCATGGCGGAACTCTCCGTGCGAGGGATCGTGCACCTTGCGGCGAAGAAGCAGGTGGGGGAGTCAGTGGAACGTCCGCTGTACTACTACCGCGAGAACGTGCATGGTCTCCAAGTTCTTCTGGGCGCTGCTGCGGACAGCGGAGTTCGCGCGTTCCTCTTCTCCTCGTCCGCAGCTGTCTACGGCATGCCCGACGTCGAACTGGTGACGGAGGACACGCCCTGCGCCCCGATCAATCCGTACGGCGAGACGAAACTCGCCGGCGAGTGGCTGGTCCGCGCGGCGGGAAGGGCGCACGGAATGGCGACCGCTTCGATGCGTTACTTCAACGTAGCCGGCGCGGCGACGCCGGAGTTGGCCGACACCGGTGTCTTCAACCTCGTTCCGATGGTCTTCGAGAAGCTCACACGGGGGGAGGCCCCGTTGATTTTCGGCGAGGACTACGACACCGCGGACGGCACATGCGTGCGGGATTTCATCCACGTCGACGACATCGCTTCGGCGCACCTCACCGCGGCGCGTGCCCTGCTCGTCCGGGAAGCCGGTACTGACCTGACCGTCAACATCGGGCGCGGTGAGGGCGTGTCGGTTCGCGAGATGATCAACCTCATCGGTGAGGTGACCGGGTACGGCGCCGATTCCGCTCCAGTCTCGGTCGCGCGCAGGCCCGGTGATCCGCACCGGGTGGTCGCCTCGGCGGCACGCATCCGAGCCGAGCTCGGGTGGTCAGCCCGCCGCGATCCGCGGGACATGGTGACCTCGGCCTGGGCGGGCTGGTGTCTCCGGCACCCGACGGCACGACGGGGACAACGCCAGAAGGCCTGAGAGGCCGCCGTGAACGACACGTGGAGCTTGTGGCAAACTTTCGCATCGTCGAGTTGCCGGCCATCCGATGGTGCGGAATCGGCCTGGTGTCGGCGAGTGGTGGTCGCGCCGGACGGCGACGCAGGGAAGAAACGAAGGAACTTGATGCGAACGAGGGCGGGGCGGGGCGCTGCGCGGACGGACGCCTCTGCGCTCGCCGGGCGCGCGGGGGAGTCATTCCGTCTGGTCGGCGAGCACGGGGTGCAGCTCTTCATGGGCAAGGACAACCGGCTGACCGCGTTCGCCCGCGCGGAAGGCGGACTCGTGCGCTGGACGCAACGTCGGGCCGGGGTGGCGGACTGGGGCGAGCCCGAGCTGTTGCCCGCTCCTCGGCTGACCCACCTGTCGATGACCCAGGGAGCCGACGGGTTCGTGCACTTCGTGGGCAGGCGCGTGTCGGCTGACGGTAATTCCGTGGCGGTCGTGCAAGCCGTCCAGTACCAGACGGGCCGCCCTCTCACCCAGTGGCACACGATAGGCAATCCGCACAAGGACCCGGAGCGGGCCCGTTCGGTGACCGGTCCCGGTGCTGCGGTGAGTGCTGTGGGGCGTCTCCACGTTTTCCTGGCAAGGGCCGACGGCGGTGTGATGATGCGGCAGGAGGCGGCCAACGGCCGGTGGCCTGCCTGGAAGGGCCTGAAGGGGCAGCTGGCGCAGGAAGGCGCGGTGGCCGTGGCATCGGCTTCCGGCCGCATCGAACTGCTGGTTCCGGACACCGCGGGCCGCGCGATGCGCTGGCGGCAGTCCGAGCCGGACGGTGAGCTGGAGCGGTGCCCCAATATCCACATCGCGCCGACGCCAGGCACGCTGACCGGGCTCGAGACGGCAGTCGACCGCATCACCTATTACTGGGCCGACGCCGCTACCGGGGGCGTCTTCGCCCATCGCCCCGACAGCTGGGTCATCCCCCTCGGCGGAGGGCCGGTCAGTGGGCGCATCCAGGTGCTGCGCATGGCGCTTGACGGCTACGACTGCACGGTGCTGGCCTACCGAAGTGCCGACGGCGACGTGATGCTGGCGGCGTGCGCGACGGAGAACGAGTCTGCGGGCCTCTGGTGGGCTCCGACCGGTGAACGGTGTATGGGGCCTCCGGCTCTGATCCGGGACGTGTACGGGCGCCTGGTCATCGCCGTACTCGGCGAGGAAGGCGATCTGCGCATTGCCGAGCAGGCCCCGGCGTCGGGCCTGGTCATGGGCCCCTCGGTGCGCGTCTGACGAGCAACATCTCGACTCTTTCCGTTTCCACAGGCGGCGCAGCCTGCCGATTGCATGTGTGTAACAGATAAGTCGGTCCATCGATCAAAGATGGACATTGAATGTTCAAGCTGTGAATATTCTGTGGCGCCCACCTGTCTCCGGTGATGGGGTCGTGGAGCAGGGTCTGCTCTACGGATGAAGGCGCGGGGCTCAATTGCCCCCTGGGTGTATGGATGGTGCGGTAGTTCTGTGGCCGGCGTGACTAACCCTGAGACCAGTGCACTCGTTTCCACCTACCGGTCACTCGTTCCCGTCCGGGCGCGACGTCGCATCGTCAGCCGAGTGCCGGTCCCTCTGCGCAACGTGGTCATGCACCTCCTGGCCACCTTCGACTCCGCTCGCTCCGCAGTCGTCGTAAGGGCTCTGGGCGGCCGTCGCAATCCCGCCCGGCACAGCCTGGACGCTTCGCTGCGTGTGGTCCGCATCCAGGGCAAGCACGTCCGGGCCGCCGTGGTCAAGGGTGCCACCGAGTGGGCGGCGCGGGCGAGGAGCCTGCACATGGTGGTTGCCATCCTGGAGGACGCGGAGATCGAGTACTTCGCGGTCCGCGGTACCGGCAAGGACATTCCATGCGTCGCTGTGTCGTCGCGGTACCGCGGTGACGTCGAGGAGGTCCTGCAGATCGCTTTCGGGCGCAACCCCGGCTACGTCCGTGACGTCTCAGGCGGGCAGTTGCGGCCCGGAGCGTCGGCGAGGACCTGGAACAGGCTCCGGTCGAGCGAGGTCCTCCGGCTGACCTGGAACGTCTGCGACCCGACCGGGGGACTGGTCTTCGGTCCGGAATCAGGCTGTGACCTGGAGTTCTGGGCGGAGAGGGACGGCCAGCTGGTGGCTCCCAGGCCCAACGCCGTGGTCACGGAACTGCCTGCGGATCCGGAGTTCCGCGTCGTGGAGCAGAGGGTGTTCAGTGCGGTCCCCAACCCCTACCACACCGGCTACGCCCGTACGGTTTCCGAGTTCACGGCCCGGCTCCCAGGCGACCACATGTACCCGATCGACGTCGTCTACACGTGGGTCGATGACGCGGACCCGGTCTGGCGCGCGGGCAAGGACGCCGTCCGGCGCTCCCGCACACCCGACACGACGGAGCGACTGCACGAACAGGCAGACAACGATGCCCGGTACACCAGCAGGGACGAGCTCAGGTTCTCCCTGCGCTCCATCCACCAGTACGCACCGTGGGTGCGGAACATCTACCTGGTGACGGCAGGTCAGGCTCCCGGCTGGCTGAACACGGAGCACCCGGGTCTGCGTGTCGTGGACCACCGCGAGATATTCTCCGACCCCAATGCGCTGCCGACGTTCAACTCCCACGCGATCGAAAGCCAGTTGCATCACATAGGTGACCTGGCGGAGCACTTTCTCTACCTCAACGACGACGTCTTCTTCGGTAGACCGGTCGGACCTGGCCACTTCTTCCACCCCAACGGCCTGACTAAGTTCTTCACCTCGAAGGCCCTCATCCCGTCCGGGCAGATCACCCCGGACGACCTGCCGGTCAACGCCGCCGGGAAGAACAGCCGGGGACTGATCGCCCAGCAGTTCGGCACCGTCATCTCCCAGAAGATGAAGCACACGCCCCACGCGCTCAGCCGTTCTGTGCTCGCCGAGATCGAGCAGACCTACGAGCGGGCCCACTGGGTGACACAGCACTCCCGGTTCCGTTCACCGCACGACATCCCCATCGCTTCCTCGCTCCACCACTACTACGCGTACCACCAGGCCCGTGCGACCCTCGGCAACCTTCGGTACGTGTACGTCGACATCGGTGACGCGCTGGCCCAGCGGAGGCTGGACCGGCTGGTGGCCCGGCGTGACTTCGACACTTTCTGCATCAATGACACCATCGTCCCGGCCGACCCGGACGCGCAGGAGCGAATGGTGAAACGTTTCCTCAACGACTACTTCCCCGTCCCGAGCCCCTTTGAGCTCCCCGGAGCCGAAGGCCTGCCGACGCGGCGCACCGCAGAACTGGGAGCAAGCCGATGATGCCCCGCCGAAGGCACCTTGCAGCCGTACGCAGCCGACTGACCACACGTGCGTTCCCGCTCCGCGCCTGGCTCATGCGACGTTTCTTCGTGCCCCTGCGCTCCCGCCGGGCGGCACGTCTCGTCTATGCGGCGGTCCTCGACGGCCAGACGGTGAACCTGCACGCCGTACTCCCGGATGCGGCGCGTCTCCCCGAGGAGGCCGAACTGCTCATCAGGCGCGGACGACGACGGTACGAGAGTCCGGCACGCGTGTACGAGGACCGCGACGGCCGCCTCCTCATGGATGCCGCGGTTCTGCTGGGGGCGGAGGCCGGTGGCGTACCCGTGGACGACGGGCGCTGGAAGGTCGTGCTGACCACCCGGACGGGGCGCAGGTCCACCCGTTTCCCGCTGCTTCTTCTCGAGCCGCCGAAGCCGTACGGCGGGCCGACCATGCCCATGTCCGTCTCGCCGGTCAGCGGCAGGCGGTACCGGTTGGGGCGCACGGTCACGGGTCACCTCCGGGTGGTCAGTTCCCGGGCCCGGCCGTCCGCCGAGGTCGTGAAGGTCAAGCTCTTCCACACGGGGCTCATCGTCGACTTCCGGGTCCTCGGGGCCGAAGCCGTCGAGCCGTGGACCGAGTTCATTGCCTCCGGCCGCAGGATCCAGCAGCCGGTCACCGAAGTCGGCGACGGGATGTGGCGCACGGTCGTGCCGCTGGAACAAATGACGCCGGAGCGCAGGGCGACCGAACACTGGGACGTCACCTTCTGCGCGCCGGGCATGCGCAGCATGCGCCTCGGGCGACGCCTTCACGACGTCCGTAATCCGCTCCGAGTATTTGCCATGACGCAGGCGAGTGTGGCTCCGCGGGGCCAGAGCCCCCTGCTGGTCCACCCTCGCTACACACCTGCGGGCAACTTCCGCGTGACGTGCAGCCGTATGCCTGAAGCCGGGCGGAGAAGCACATGAAGATCACCTTTCTGCTGACCACTGCTGACGCCGTGGGCGGTACGGAGCGGGCGGTGTTCAACCAGGCGGCGGAACTCGCCGAGCGCCATGACGTCCGGGTCCTGAGTGTCTTCAAGAGCAAGGCCGAACTCTTCTTCTCACCTGACGAACGCATCCGGGTGGATTACCTCGTCGACATGACCGCGCCTGTCCAGCGCCCGCTGCGCAGAGCGGATCTCGAGGACTCGGTATACGCGGCGTTGGCGGCGCAGCCGAGCAGCCTGGTCGACCGCGCCTGGGAAGCGGCATTCAACAGGCTGTCCGACGTCGAACTGGGCCTCGCGCTGGAGCACACCGACACCGACGTCCTCATCACCACCACCCCGGCGCTCATGGCCCTGGCCGTGCAGTTGGCGCCCGCTGCGGTGATCACCGTGCACCAGGAACATCGTGTCTCGGAGCTGCGTGGCACGAGTGGAGAGCCCCTTCTGCGTTACTCGGCACGCCTTGACGCCCTCGCGGTGCTCAGCGATCGCACCCGGGACTGGTTCGCCGAAACGCTCGGAGCGACCGCCCCGCGTATCGAGGTGGTGCCCAACGCACTGCCGGCCGGTTTCCGGCCACGCTCGACGCTGGAGACCAGGACCGTCGTGACAGCCGGCCGGCTGGTGGGCGAGAAGCAGCTCGATCACGCCCTTGAAGCATGGGCGCTGCTTGCGCCCCACCACCCCGGCTGGACCCTGAAGATCTTCGGGGACGGCCCCATGAGCGGGGCGCTGCGACGGCAGATAGCTCAACTGGGGCTGCAGGACTGTGTCCAGCTGAACGGGAACTCGCCGCATCTCGCGGAGGAGTGGGCGAAGGCCAGCATCGCGCTGATGACATCGAAGAACGAGGCGTTCCCACTCGTCCTGATGGAGGCGCAGGCGGCGGGCGTCCCCGTGGTGTCGTACGACTGTCCGAACGGTCCCAGTGAGATCATTCTTGACGGGCAGTCGGGTGTCCTGGTGCCGCCGGGCGACGTGGAGGCACTGGCGGGGCGGCTGCACCAGCTCATGACGGACGGCCCGTTGCGCCACCGGATGGGCGCGGCGGCGGCTGAGTCGATCACCAGGTTCGCGCCGCCCCTGGTCACCGCACGCTGGGAGTCCTTCTTCCAGGGCCTGGTCGGCGAGCGGGAACACGGCGGTCGGGCTGCGGCGAAGGCCGACCGGTTGGCGCTGCACGCCGCGTACAGCGGCCCGGACGGCGCCGCGACGGCGGCCGCCCCCGCACCGCCGAGCCAGATCCGGTCCGGCGCACACCGGCAGCAGGAACAGCAGGTCGCCAAGCGCAGGCCCGAGCTGGTGAAGGACGGCGGGCAGTTGTGCCGCGTCACCGACTCGGAGTCGCCCTTCGACATCGTGCAGGCCAACCTTTCCCTCGCCGCAACGGCGCTCGAGGCCGCGGACGTCCCCTACCTCGTCGTGAGGGACACGATGGTGCGGCAGACCGTGGCCGTGCACGGTTCGTACCGCGAGACGGTACTCAAGTCGCTGGCCAGCCAGTACCGGCACGAGGGCGTCTACGCCGGTCTCCTCAACGACCGCCAAAACCCCGTCGTCACCGTTCTCGCAGGGCTGCTCGGGGAGTACACCGACCAACAGTGCTCGGGTGTCCGGATCTATCAGAACGTGGTGTCGACCTCGCGCACGCTGCGCCTGGGGGCGGTGTACGGGTGCACGATCTCCTTCTGGGACAACGACCCCGAAGAGAGCGACATCCTTGTGTCGCCCACTCGCACGCTGATCGGTGACCGCATCTCCCAGCATTCCATGCGGCAGACGACGACAGTGCTCTCCGGGCGAACCTACCCGACCATCGCTCCGTTCGCGGAGGCGCTCCACGGAGACGTGGGGTTCCCCGTGGACGCCGTATACACCTGGGTCGACGGCTCGGATGTCCAGTGGCTGGAACGGAAGAACCAGGTGCTCTCATATCTGGGCCTGGAGACGGTGGACGCGGCAGCCAGCGCCGCCCGGTTCCGTAGCCGGGACGAGCTCCGTTTCTCGCTCCGGTCCATCGACATGTATGCCCCATGGATCCGGAACATCTACATCGTGACGGACCGGCAGGTCCCCTCCTGGCTGGACCAGTCCCACCACCGGGTACGAGTCGTGGACCACACCGATATCTTCGGCGACCAAGGTGCGCTGCCCACGTTCAACTCGCACGCCATCGAAAGCCGGCTCCACCACATCGACGGACTTGCCGAGCACTTTCTCTACTTCAACGACGATTTCTTCATCGGCCGTACCGTACTGCCGAGTCTTTTCTTCCTGGGTAACGGCCAGGCGAAGCACTTTGTGTCGCCGACAGCAGTACCCATGCTGCCGCCGCTGGCTAGCGACGACTTCAACATCAGTGCCGCCAAGAACAATCGCGAGCTGATCGCTGCCCGCTTCGGTCAGACACTCACGCACTCTTTCCTGCACGCGCCGTACGTGCTCCGCAAAAGCGTGATGGAGGATTTGGAGCGCGCCTACCCGCAGCAGGTCGCCCGGACCTCCGCGAGCAGGTTGCGCAGCCACAGTGACGTGTCCATCGCTTCTTCGCTCCACCACTACTTTGCCTTCCACACAGGCAGAGGTGTGCCCGGAACCATTTCGTGCGGCTTCGTCAATGTCGGTCTCAGTGAGCACAGGGCCCGTCTGAACAGGCTGCTGACCAGTCGCCCCAACGATGTCTTCTGCCTCAATGACTTCCATGACGGTGACGTGCCCGAGGAGGAACAGGACGCGATCCTCGCGGCGTTCCTCCCCAGTTACTTCCCTGTCGCCAGTCAGTTCGAGTACGGCGCGCCACGTAATCAGCGTTACCACGCCGGCCTTATTCCGGAGTGGCCGCTCTAGAGGAGAAGTGGTACCCGACTGGAACTCGAAGGGCGACGGGGCGAGGAGAGGTAAATGAGCAAGCTCTGCATCATTGGCAATTCAGTGGCCGCATCGCGGCAGGCCGAGGAGCGGCCGTTGGCTGGGTGGGGGCAGTTTCTGGGTGACTTCCTGACTCCGCATTTTGAGGTACGCAACTACGCGCGCGACGCGATGACGGCTCGCGCCTACTACACCGACCGTTTTGTTTCGCTGCTGAATCTTCTGAGCCCCGGAGACGTCGTCGCCATCGATTTCGGCGGGGTCGAACAGCGAATTGATAATCCGATCCGCTACCACGGGTACCGTGAGTTCAAGGAGTTCCTGTACCTGTACCTTGCCGCTATACGGCAGGAGGGATCGATTCCGCTCCTCATGACCCCGGTCGCGCGCTGCGTCTTCGAGCCTGACGGATCGGTGGCCGAAACCCGCGACGGCTACCCGCAGCTGATCCGGGAGGTGGCGGCCGAGACCGGTACACCTCTCGTGGACCTCAATCAGCTCACCACAGGGATGCTTCAGGAGTTGGGGCCGCAGCGTGCGAGGCAGTTCTACCGCTGGGTCGACGCGGGTGAGCACCCGAATCATCCCGACGGTCTCATCGACGCCTCCCACTTCAATGAGTCGGGCGCCCGCGAGGTTGCGAGACTTGTTGCGATCGGCCTGGACAACGCGGTCGGTCTCCCGTTCGGGATGGTCGACCGGGCGGCCGTGTCCGTCCCCTCCGCGTACCCGCCGGTCGCTTCCGAGTTCACGGTCGAGGCCCCGGAATACGCCCTACACAGCGAGGCACGCGTCGGTTCCGCCCCTGTGTTCAGCGGCCCGCGCAGCGGACAGGTCGTGAGCGGCCTGCAGAAGTTCTCGGGCACGGCGGACCCTGGGACCTCGTACATCCTGTTCTTCGAGCGCGGTACGTACATCGGAGGTACGCACGTCGGCGCCGGGGGTAAGTGGATCTGGCGAAGAGTCTTCAAGTGGGCGGCGGGAGAGCAGCTGATCCATGCAGTCGGTCTCACCGAGCACGGGGTGTCTCCGGCGGCGGGTGTGGACTTCACTGTCGTCGACACCGTCGAGCCTCCCGTGGTACTGGGTCCGCGGGAGGAGAAACTGAGCGGTCCCCGGCCCCGGTTCTCCGGAACCGCGATGCGGGGTGCCTCTCAGGTGGCGATCATGGAGAACGGGCGGATGATCGCGAGTGCCCCGGTCCAGAAGGACGGCACGTGGAAGGTCGCGCATGCGCACGACTGGAAGCCCGGAACCCACATCCTGGAGTTCGTCACCGTCTTCAGCGCTCTTCACTCGGCTCCGACCCAGCACAGGCTGCGCGTACACGGGATACCCGAAGGCAACTGGATCAGGGAGTCGACGATGTCCAGGGAGCCGTGTGCCGACAAGTGCGAGCACCTTCCGTTCGCCGGCCGGTGGTAGCGACATCTGACCCTGCGGATGTGATGCACGCGCGCGGGCCGCACAGAAAGAGATCCTGTGCGGCCCGCGCGTCGTTCGTCGGGTCGGGGTGTTACGCCGGCACGCTCGCCACGCCCGGCTCCAGGAACCGCTTGCCGTTGACGCGCTCCGAGACGCCCTCACGGTCCAGGTACGGCGTGATGCCGCCCAGGTGGAAGGGCCAGCCCGCGCCGGTGATCAGGCAGAGGTCGATGTCCTGGGGCTCGGCGACGACGCCTTCGGCGAGCATCAGGCCGATCTCCTGGGCGACCGCGTCCAGAACCCGGTCGCGGACCTGCTCCTCGCTCAGGACGGTGTCGCCCTGCTTGAGGAGGGCGGCGACCTCCGGGTCCAGCTCGGGCTTGCCGGAGTCGTAGACGTAGAAGCCGCGCTTGCCCGCCTTCACGACCGCCGCGAGGTTCTCGGAGACCGTGAAGCGGTCCGGGAACGAGCGGTTCAGGGTCTCGGAGACGTGCAGGCCGATGGCCGGGCCGACCAGCTCCAGCAGCACCAGCGGGGACATCGGCAGGCCGAGGGGCTCGATGGCCTTCTCCGCCGTCCCGACTGGGGTGCCCTCGTCGATGATGTTCTGGATCTCGCCCATGAAGCGGGTGAGGATGCGGTTGACGACGAACGCCGGGGCGTCCTTCACCAGCACCGCGGTCTTCTTCAGCTTGCGGGCCACGCCGAAGGCCGTGGCCAGCGAGGCCTCGTCCGTCTGCTCGCCGCGGACGATCTCCAGGAGCGGGAGGATCGCGACCGGGTTGAAGAAGTGGAAGCCGACGACCCGCTCGGGGTTCTTCAGCTTCGACGCCATCTCGGTGACCGAGAGGGACGAGGTGTTCGTGGCGAGGATCGCGTGCGCCGGGGCGACCGCCTCGACCTCCGCGAACACCTTCTGCTTGACACCGATCTCCTCGAACACGGCCTCGATGATGAAGTCGGCGTCGGAGAAGCCCTCCGCCTTGTCCAGCACACCGGAGACCAGGGCCTTGAGGCGGTTGGCCTTGTCCTGGTTGATGCGGCCCTTGCCGAGCAGCTTCTCGATCTCGGCGTGGACGTAACCCACGCCCTTGTCGACGCGCGCCTGGTCGATGTCCGTGAGGACGACCGGGACCTCCAGGCGGCGCAGGAAGAGCAGCGCGAGCTGGCTGGCCATCAGGCCCGCGCCCACCACGCCGACCTTGGTGACCGGACGGGCCAGGGCCTTGTCCGGAGCACCGGCGGGACGCTTGGCGCGCTTCTGGACCAGGTTGAAGGAGTAGATCCCGGAGCGCAGCTCGCCGCCCATGATCAGGTCCGCGAGGGCCTGGTCCTCGGCGTCGAAGCCGGCGCCCAGGTCACCGTTCTTGGCCGCGGCGATGATCTCCAGCGCGCGGTAGGCCGCCGGGGCCGCACCGTGCACCTTGGAGTCGGCGATCGCCTTGCCGCGGGCGACGGCCTGGTCCCAGGCGTCACCGCGGTCGAGCTCGGGTCGCTCGATCGCGATCTCGCCCTTGAGGACGGCCGCGGTCCAGATCAGCGACTGCTCGAGGAAGTCCGCGCCCTCGAAGATCGCGTCGGCGATCCCGAGCTCGAAGACCTGCTTGCCCTTGAGCTGGCGGTTCTGGTTGAGCGAGTTCTCGATGATCACCGAGACGGCGCGGTCGGCGCCGATCAGGTTGGGAAGCAGCGCGCAGCCGCCCCAGCCGGGGACCAGGCCGAGGAAGACCTCGGGCAGGGAGAACGCGGGGATCGCGGTGGAGACCGTGCGGTACGAGCAGTGGAGCCCGATCTCGACGCCACCGCCCATGGCCGCGCCGTTGTAGTACGCGAAGGTCGGGACCGCGAGGCCGGAGAGGCGGCGGAAGACGTCGTGGCCGCCCTTGCCGATGGCCAGCGCGTCCTTGTGGTCCTTGAGGAGCTCGACGCCCTTGAGGTCCGCTCCCACCGCGAAGATGAACGGCTTGCCGGTGACACCTACGCCGACGATCGAACCCTCGGCCGCCTCCGTCTCGACCTGGTCGACGGCGGCGTTCAGGTTCGCCAGCGACTGCGGGCCGATGGTGGTCGGCTTGGTGTGGTCGAAACCGTTGTCCAGCGTGATGAGGGCGAAACGGCCCGCGCCGCCGGGAAGGTCGAGGTGGCGTACGTGCGCCTGCGTGACGACCTCACCGGGGAACAGCTCGGCCGCACCCTTCAGAAGCTCGGTGGTGGAGCTCACTTGCTGCCTCCGGCTGCGTTCTCGAAGTTCGGGTTCTCCCAGACGACCGTCGCGCCCATGCCGAAGCCGACGCACATGGTCGTCAGGCCGTAACGGACCTCCGGCTGCTCCTCGAACTGGCGGGCCAGCTGAGTCATCAGGCGGACGCCGGAGGAGGCGAGGGGGTGGCCGTAGGCGATGGCGCCGCCGTACTGGTTGACGCGCTGGTCGTCGTCGGCGATGCCGTAGTGCTCCAGGAAGGCCAGCACCTGCACGGCGAAGGCCTCGTTGATCTCGAAGAGACCGATGTCCTCGATGGAGAGGCCGGCCTTGGCCAGAGCCTTCTCCGTCGCCGGGATCGGGCCGTAGCCCATGACCTCGGGCTCGACACCCGCGAAGGCGTACGAGACGAGGCGCATCTTGACCGGGAGGCCCAGCTCGCGGGCGGTCTCCTCGGAGGCGAGCAGCGAGGCGGTGGCACCGTCGTTGAGCCCCGCGGCGTTACCGGCCGTCACGCGGCCGTGGGCGCGGAACGGGGTCTTCAGGCCGGCCAGGGACTCCATCGTGGTGCCCGGGCGCATCGGCTCGTCGGCGGTGACCAGGCCCCAGCCCGTCTCGCCGACGGCCGGGTCGGTGCGGCGCACGGAGACCGGCACCAGGTCCTGCTGGATCTTGCCGTTGGCGTACGCCTTGGCGGCCTTCTCCTGCGAGCGGACCGCGTACTCGTCGGCGCGCTGCTTGGTGATCGTGGGGTACCGGTCGTGCAGGTTCTCCGCGGTCATGCCCATGAAGAGGGCGGACTCGTCGACCAGCTTCTCCGACACGAGGCGAGGGTTCGGGTCCACGCTCTCGCCCATGGGGTGGCGGCCCATGTGCTCCACGCCGCCCGCGATGACGACGTCGTACGCGCCGAAGGCGATGGAACCCGCCGTCGAGGTGACGGCGGTCAGGGCGCCCGCACACATGCGGTCGATGGAGTAACCGGGCACCGACTGCGGCAGGCCCGCCAGGATGCCGGCGGTGCGCCCGAGGGTGAGGCCCTGGTCACCGATCTGCGTGGTCGCCGCGATGGCGACCTCGTCGATCTTCGCGGGGTCCAGGTCCGGGTTGCGGCGCAGCAGCTCCCGGATGGCCTTCACGACGAGATCGTCGGCGCGGGTCTCGTGGTAGATGCCCTTCGGGCCCGCTTTGCCGAACGGGGTGCGGACGCCGTCGACGAAGACGACGTCCCGGATGGTACGAGGCACGATGGCTCTCCTCCAGGGTGCGGGATGGCACTGCTGCGGGCGCACGCATCGGCACGCCACGCCCCTCATGCTACTTGCGGGTAACCAGACTGCCCACCCCCCACCGCCGGAGCGGCGAACGTCACACGTGTGGGGGCGGCGCCGGCGGCCCGGCGAGGCCGGGTAACTGGCGTGAATTCGATCCTCGCCGATGAGTCGTACCCGGCCGGGGGCTGCGACACGCGGACGCCCCCCTGCCGGATCGGCCAGAGGGGCGTGTGCGCCGCGTGGATCAGGCGGTGTCCGGGGCGAGGGCCCGCAGCAGCAGGGGGCCGACCTGTTCGATCTGCCAGCGGCGTGCGCCGTGTCCGGCCAGCGCGGCCTCGACCGTGTCCGGCGTCAGGGCCTTCGGCGGCTCCCAGCAGACCCGGCGCACCGTGTCGGGGGTGATCAGGTTCTCCTGCGGCATGTGGAGCCGCTCCGCGAGCTCCGACACCGCGGCGCGGGCCGCTGACAGGCGGGCCGCCGCGGCCGGGTCCTTGTCCGCCCACGAACGGGGCGGGGGCGGGCCGGCCGGGTGCTGGCCCGGCTGGGGCAGCTCGATCTCGGGCAGGGCCTTGGCCCGGTCGACGGCCGCCTGCCACTGTTCCAGCTGACGCCGGCCCATGCGGTGCCCGAAGCCGGGCAGGGCGGTGAGCGCCTGGACGTTCACCGGCAGCGCCAGGGCCGCCTCGATGATCGCCGCGTCCCCGAGCACCTTGCCGGGCGAGATGTCACGGCGCTGCGCCACCTGGTCGCGGGCGGTCCACAGCTCCCGTACGACCGCGATCTGACGGCGGCGGCGCACCTTGTGCATGCCGGAGGTCCGGCGCCACGGGTCCGTGCGCGGGGGAGCGGGCGGTGCCGACGCGATGGCCGCGAATTCCTCCAGGGCCCACCCGAGCTTGCCCTGCCGGTCCAGCTCCTCCTCCAGGGCGTTGCGCAGGTCGACCAGGAGTTCGACGTCGAGAGCGGCGTAGCGCAGCCAGGGCTCGGGCAGCGGGCGGGTGGACCAGTCCACCGCCGAGTGGCCCTTCTCCAGGGCGTAGCCGAGGACGTTCTCCACTATCGCGCCAAGTCCGACGCGTGGGAATCCGGCCAGCCGTCCCGCGAGCTCGGTGTCGAAGAGCGAGGTGGGGATCATGCCTATGTCGCGCAGGCAGGGCAGGTCCTGCGTGGCGGCGTGCAGGATCCACTCGGTACCCGTGAGGGCCTCGCCGAGACCGGACAGGTCGGGGCAGCCGACCGGGTCGATCAGCGCACTCCCGGCACCCTCACGGCGGAGCTGCACGAGGTAGGCGCGCTGGCCGTAGCGGTAGCCGGAGGCGCGCTCGGCGTCGACCGCGACGGGACCCGTGCCCGCGGCGAAGTCCGCGACGACCCGCGCCAGGGCGTCGTCCGTCGCCACCACCGGCGGAATGCCCTCGCGCGGTTCGAGCAAGGGGATCGGCGCCGGGGCGACGTCGTCCGGGGGAGCGCCCCCGGTGGTTCGCAGTGAGGTGTCTGCTGCGGTCTCTTGGGCGTCGGTCACATGCCAAGGGTATCTGTGTATGCGCGTCGCCCGTCGACGGAAGTTCCGTCGACGGGCGACCATGCGCGTAAACCGGCCGGATGTGCATCCGTGCAGGTACCGGCGGGCGAGGGGGTCAGTGGATGATGCCCGTCCGCAGGGCCACGGCGACCATTCCGGCGCGGTCTCCGGTGCCGAGCTTGCGGGCGATGCGGGCGAGGTGGCTCTTGACCGTGAGGGCGGAGAGGCCCATCGAGACGCCGATGGCCTTGTTGGACTGGCCCTCGGCGACCAGGCGGAGCACCTCCACCTCACGGCCGGACAGTTCGCGGTAGCCGCCCGGGTGGCTCGGGGAACCGGGAGGCCTGCGGTGCATTCGGGCGGCGTTGGCGCCGATGGGGGCGACGCCGGGGCGGGTGGGATGGCCGATGTTGGTACGGGTGCCGGTGACGACGTAGCCCTTCACGCCGCCCGCGAGGGCGTTGCGTACCGCGCCGATGTCATCGGCGGCGGAGAGGGCGAGGCCGTTCGGCCAGCCGGCGGCTCGGGTCTCGGACAGCAGGGTCAGCCCGGAACCGTCGGGCAGGTGGACGTCGGCAACGCAGATGTCGCGCGGGTTGCCGACGCGGGGGCGGGCCTCCGCGATGGACGACGCCTCGATGACGTCACGAACTCCGAGGGCCCACAGATGACGGGTCACGGTGGAACGGACGCGCGGGTCGGCCACGACGACCATGGCCGTCGGCTTGTTCGGGCGGTAGGCGACCAGGCTTGCGGGCTGCTCGAGGAGAACGGACACCAGGCCTCCTGGGGAGTGGCGGGACGGGCCGGCTCGGGGATGAAGCCGGGGCGAACCGTGCTTGAAGGGTCATTGACCTCTTCGGCAGCAGGCGCGTCCTCCTTTAGGGGAAGATCACGATTTCATGCGTAACAATTCGGGCAAATAGGACGAGCGATCGATTGTACGAAAAGAGAGCCGGTCTCTGTGCGACCGGCTCTCCGGGGAAGTGACGCAGTGTTATGAGACCTGGGGGCCCCGGCGCTGAGGCAGGGTCACCACCGCCGCGTCGGCCGTGCCCGACGGCGGGAGCCCCGCCAGCTGACAGAGCAGATCGGCCCACGCGACGAGGTGTGCCGCCATGTCCGGCACCCCACCGCGCGCCTCGCGCGGCGTCCACGAGGCCCGGATCTCGATCTGCGTCGCCGGACGGCGTGCGGAGAGCTCGCCGAAGTAGTGCGACCCGGCGCGGGTCACCGTGCCGCCGGCCTCGCCGTACGACAGGCCCCGGGCGTCCAGCGCGCCCGTCAGCCAGGTCCAGCACACCTCGGGCAGCAGGGGATCGGCGGCCATCTCGGGCTCCAGCTCCGCCCGCACGAGCGTGACCAACCGGAACGTGCCCTGCCACGCGTCGTGCCCGGCCGGATCGTGCAGCAGCACGAGACGGCCGTCGGCGAGATCCTCCTCGCCCTCCACGACCGCGGCCTCCAGGGCGTACGCGTACGGAGCGAGTCGCTTCGGCGGCCGCGTGGGCTCGACCTCGAGTTCGGGGCGCAGGCGGGCCGAACGCAGAGCGTCGACCGCGGACCGGAACGCGACCGGGACTGATTCGCCCTCCGCACTCCCCTCGCCGCCGGTGCCATCGGAATGATCGGAAAATTGTCCCTGAGCCGGAGCCATGCGGGGAAGAGTAGGCGGAACCGGAGCCCCGTGCAGGGAGGGACACCCATGCGGCGTCCGGCTCATTGCCGCTCCGTGCGAAGATTCCGTGTGTGAGTGTCAACGACCTTCCGCCAGAGCTCAGCTCCGTCCGATCAGGGGAGGGCCCGTCCTCGGGCCTGCAGACGACCCCCGCCCCCCACGAGTCGGCGTTCCTCAAGGCGTGCCGGCGCGAACCGGTGCCCCATACTCCGGTCTGGTTCATGCGTCAGGCGGGGCGATCACTGCCCGAGTACCTGAAGGTCCGCGAAGGCATCGCGATGCTCGACTCCTGCATGATGCCGGAGCTCGTCACCGAGATCACCCTGCAGCCCGTACGCCGCCACAAGGTCGACGCCGCGATCTACTTCAGCGACATCGTCGTACCGCTCAAGGCGATCGGCATCGACCTCGACATCAAGCCCGGCGTCGGACCGGTGATCGCGGAGCCGATCCGCACCCGCGCCGACCTGGCCCGGCTGCGCGACCTCACCCCCGAGGACGTCCCGTACGTCACCGAGGCCATCGGCATGCTCACCGCCGAGCTCGGCGCGACGCCGCTGATCGGCTTCGCCGGTGCGCCGTTCACGCTCGCCAGCTATCTCGTGGAGGGCGGCCCGTCCCGCAACCACGAGCGCACCAAGGCCATGATGTACGGCGAGCCGGAACTCTGGGCCGACCTGCTCGACCGGCTCGCGGAGATCACCGGCGCGTTCCTCAAGGTCCAGATCGAGGCAGGCGCCTCGGCGGTCCAGCTCTTCGACTCCTGGGTCGGCGCCCTGGCCCCGGCCGACTACCGCAGCTCCGTGATGCCGGCCTCCGCGAAGGTCTTCGACGCCGTCGCGTCGTACGGCGTCCCGCGCATCCACTTCGGTGTCGGCACCGGTGAGCTGCTCGGCCTGATGGGCGAGGCTGGCGCGGACGTCGTGGGCGTCGACTGGCGCGTCCCGATGGACGAGGGCGCCCGCAGGGTCGGCCCCGGCAAGGCGCTCCAGGGCAACCTCGACCCCGCAGTGCTGTTCGCGCCGACCGAGGCGGTCGAGGCGAAGACCCGTGACGTGCTCGACGCCGCCGCCGGTCTCGAGGGCCACATCTTCAACCTGGGTCACGGCGTCATGCCGACGACCGACCCGGACGCGCTCACCCGGCTCGTGGAGTACGTCCACGAGCGGACGGCGCACTGAGCTCCGGCCCTCAGCCCTTCCCCTGGTCCCGGAGGGCCGCCCGCACCGCCGCCACGGCCTTGCGGGCGGCCACCAGGACGGGGTCCCAGACCGGCGAGAACGGCGGGGCGTAGCCGAGGTCGAGTGCGGTCATGCCCTCTACGGTCATCCCCGCGGTCAGGGCGACAGCGGCGACGTCCACGCGCTTCGCCGACCCTTCGCGGCCCACGATCTGCACGCCCAGCAGCCGTCCGGTGCGGTACTCCGCGAGCATCTTCACCGTCATCGGCTGCGCTCCCGGGTAGTAACCCGCGCGGCCCGTCGACTCGATCGTCGCCGTGACGTAGCGCAGGCCGACGGCGCGCGCGTCCTTCTCGCGCAGCCCGGTCCTGGCGATCTCCAGATCGCAGACCTTGCTGACCGCCGTACCGACCACGCCGGGGAACGTGCCGTAGCCGCCGCCCACGTTGGCCCCGATGATCTGGCCGTGCTTGTTGGCGTGGGTGCCGAGCGCGATGTGCCGGGTGCGGTGCGCGACTAGGTCCAGCACCTCGACGCAGTCACCTCCCGCCCAGATGTCGTCCTGGCCCACCACTCGCATGGAAAGGTCCGTCAGAAGGCCGCCGTGCGGGCCCAGGGGCAGACCCGCCGCGCGCGCCAGCGTGGTCTCCGGCTCCACGCCGATGCCGAGCACGACCACGTCCGCCGGATAGGTCTTCCCGTTCGTCGCGACCGCGTTCACCCGGCCGTCCTCGCCGGTCAGGATGCCGGTGACCGAGGCTTCGTTGACCGTGGTGATGCCCAGGCCGTCCATCGCCTCGTGGACGAGCCGCCCCATGTCAGGGTCGAGGGTTGCCATCGGCTGGGTGCCGCGGTTGAGCACCGTCACCTCGAAGCCGCGCTTGAGCATCGCCTCGGCCATCTCGACGCCGATGTAACCGGCCCCGACGACGACGGCACGGCGCTCCGTGACCCGGTCGAGCGAGTCCAGGAGTGCCTGACCGTCCCCCAGGGTCTGCACCCCGTGGACGCCCGGCGCGTCGATGCCCGGCAGGTCCGGGCGGACCGGCCGGGCACCTGTCGCGATCACGAGCTTGTCGTAACCCGTCCAGTACGACTCACCTCGGGCGAGGTCCAGCGCGCGGGCCCTGTGCCCCCGGACGTCGATCTCCGTCACCTCGGTGTGGGTGCGCAGGTCGATGGCACGGTCCCGGTGCTCCTCCGGGCTGCGGGCGATGAGCCTGTCGCGCGACTCGACGTCGCCGCTCACCCAGTACGGGATGCCGCAGGCGGAGTACGAGGTGAACTCCCCGCGCTCGAAGGCGACGATGCTCAGCTCGTCCGGCCCCTTGAGCCTGCGGGCCTGCGACGCGGCGGACATGCCCGCCGCGTCGCCCCCCACGACCACCAGTCGCTCCGCCGCCATTGCAGGGTCCTTCCCTTCGCCGCCGTGTGCAGGTCCGGGGCCCACGCTACGGCGCTTACGGGGCGGACGGGGCCTGCGGGGCTTCCGAGGGCTCCTGAGACGTCATGCGGCGTCGTGGCAGCCGTCCCCGCACGAGCCGCCACAGCACCAGCAGGAACACTGCGGCGGCGAGGAAGGGAGCCGTGGCGCCGATCGCCACCGCGATCCACCGCAGCATGGTCACGAACGCGTCCCAGCCGCCCGCCAGCGCGTCCAGGAACCCGGTGTCCTCGTCCTCCGGGTCCGTGGCGTCCTCGTCAGGCTCGTTGAGTTCGAGCGTGACGGTCGCCAGCGAGGTGCGGTCCTTCAGCGACGCCTGCTGGGCGAGGAGCGACTCCAGGTCCGCCTGACGGCTGCTCAGTTCGCCCTCCAGAGCCACCACGTCCGTGAGCTTCTCCGCCTTGTCCATCAGGTCGCGGACCCGGGCGACGCTCGCCCGCTGGGTGGCGATCCTGCTGTCGACGTCGACCACCTGACCGGTGACGTCCTTCGCGTTCGACGTACGTGAGCGCAGCTTCCCGGAACCGGCGAGCCGGCTCAGCACCTCGTCGTACCTGTCCTGCGGCACCCGCAGGACCAGATGCGACGTGTCGTACCTGTCGTCGATCCGCTCCGTGGTCTCCTCCGCGACGAGGCCACCGGCCCCCTTCGCGGCGACCCGGGCCGCCGCGACCGCCTTCGGCACGCTCTTCACCTCGATGGAGAGCGTGGCCGTGCGGATGACGTGCACCGCCACCGCGGATCCGGGCTTCGGCGCGGAGCGGGCACCGTCGGCGGGCTTGCCCGCGGCCTCAGCGCCGGCGCCCTCGGCGCGGGGCGCGGCCGCCTTGCTGTCGGACGCGGAGTCCGACGCCCCGCTGCCGGCCGCGCATCCGGCGGTGGCCAGAAGGACGGCGAGGAGTCCGGCGGCAGCCAGCGCGTGCGGGCGGCGCCGGACGTGACGGACGGAACGGACGGGTGGATGACTGTCCGTGTGGCGGTCGATGTGCATGACGCGTCCCCCCAGGGCCGGTTGCAGATGTTGCCGGTTCGACGTGAGGGCCCTTGCGCGGGTTTCCTCCCGGTGGTTTCGAAGCGGTCACGTTCGGGACTCGGAAGTCGTTTGAGAGAGTGGACCCATGCAGCGTTCTCTTCAGCGCGATACCACACGCACCGGCCACGCCGTCGTCATCGGCGGCGGCATCGCCGGACTCGCCGCCGCTCACCGGCTGCTGGACTCCGGCCTCCGGGTCACCGTCCTGGAGGCGACCGGTCGGCTCGGCGGCAAGCTGATGACCGGGGAGATCGCCGGCACCCGGGTCGACCTGGGCGCGGAGTCCATGCTCGCCCGCCGTCCCGAGGCGGTCGGGCTCGCCGTCGCGGCCGGGCTCGGTGACCGCCTCCAGCCCCCCGCCACCGCCACCGCGTCCGTCTGGACCCGCGGTGCGCTGCGCCCGATGCCCAAGGGCCACGTGATGGGCGTGCCGGGTGATCCGGCGGCGCTCAGTGAACTGCTCTCGCCCGAAGGGCTGGCCAGGATCGCCGAGGAGCGCGACCTCACGCCGACGGCGGTGGGCGACGACGTCGCCGTCGGCGCGTATGTGGCCGATCGTCTCGGCCGGGAGGTCGTGGACCGGCTCGTGGAGCCGCTGCTGGGAGGGGTGTACGCGGGTGACGCCTACCGCATCTCGATGCGTGCGGCGGTGCCGCAGCTCTTCGAGGCCGTGAAGGAGGGCGGGCCGCTCCTCGACGGTGTCATGCGCATCCAGGAACGCGCTGTTGCCCGGCAGCAGACGGGGCCCGTCTTCCAGGGCATCGACGGAGGCATCGGCACCCTGCCGGACGCCGTCGCGGGCGTCGTGCGGGCGGGGGGTGCGGAGATCCTCATGGACACGCCGGTGCTGGGGCTGACCCGGACCGGGGACGGGTGGGACGTGCGCACGGACGGCGGGGTGATCGCCGCCGACGCCGTCGTGATGGCCGCCCCCGCCTGGTCCGCCTCCACCCTGCTCGCCGCCGAGTGCCCGGCCGCCTCCGTCGAACTGGCCGCTGTCGAGTACGCCTCGATGGCTCTGGTCACCATGGCCTTCCGGCGCACCGACGTCGCCGGGACCGAGGCACTGCAGGGGCGATCCGGGTTCCTCGTCCCGCCGGTCGACGGGCGCACGATCAAGGCCGCCACGTTCTCCAGCCACAAGTGGCGGTGGGTCGCGGACTCGGCGCCCGACCTCTTCGTGCTGCGTACGTCGGTGGGCCGGTACGGCGAGGAGCAGCACCTGCACCGTGAGGACTTTGAACTCGTCGACGTGTCCCTGAGCGATCTCGCCGCCGCGACCGGGCTGACGGCCCGGCCCGTCGACACCGAGGTCACGCGGTGGATCGGCGGACTGCCCCAGTACCCCGTGGGCCACTTGACCCGGGTCGCCCGGATCCGTGACGAGGTCGCGAAACTGCCCGGACTGCGGGTGTGCGGAGCGGTGTACGACGGGGTCGGGATCCCGGCCTGCATCGCGAGCGGGCAGCGCGCGGCGGACGAGATCGCGGCGGACTTCACCGGGGAGAGCGCCGGGACCCCCACCCGGGTTCGGGGCACGCGGAGCGAGGCGGGACAATAGCCGTATGAGTGCGCCAGAGAAGCTTCCGAACGCGGGTAAGAAGGCCAAGGACCTCAACGAGGTCATCCGCTACACCCTGTGGTCCGTCTTCAGGCTGAAGGACGTCCTTCCCGTCGACCGCGCCGGTTACGCCGACGAGGTCCAGGAGCTGTTCGACCAGCTCGCGGCCAAGGACGTCACGGTCCGGGGCACCTATGACGTGTCCGGTCTGCGGGCCGACGCCGACCTGATGATCTGGTGGCACGCGGAGACCTCGGACGAACTCCAGGAGGCGTACAACCTCTTCCGGCGCACGAAGCTCGGCCGCGCCCTCGAGCCGGTCTGGTCGAACATGGCGCTGCACCGCCCAGCCGAGTTCAACAAGTCGCACGTGCCCGCCTTCCTGGCGGACGAGACCCCGCGCGACTACATCAGCGTGTACCCCTTCGTGCGCAGCTACGACTGGTACCTGCTTCCCGACGAGGACCGCCGCCGCATGCTCGCGGACCACGGCAAGATGGCCCGTGGCTACCCGGACGTGCGCGCCAACACCGTCGCCTCCTTCTCCCTGGGAGACTACGAGTGGGTGCTCGCCTTCGAGGCCGACGAGCTGTACCGCATCGTCGACCTCATGCGTCACCTGCGGGCCTCCGAGGCGCGGCTGCACGTCCGTGAGGAGGTCCCGTTCTACACGGGGCGCAGGAAGAGCGTCGCAGAATTGGTGACCGGGCTCGCATAGCCAGCGTTTCCGGCCATCCCGACCCGGAAGATCAGTTGGCGGGCAACGGCGCGTGTGACGCCGCCCGTCGTTCCAGCGACACCGGGTCCGGTACCGGGTACACATCGGCCGACGGCCGGCGAACCGTCGTGATCCGCGGGGGAGTCATCCATACCTCTCCGCAGGCCACCGCTTCTCGCCGTGTCCGGCCGGTGTGTCCCGGACCGTATGCGTGCAGATGACGCAGGGCCGTCCCCGCTCGGGGCGGCCCTGCGTCATGTGCGGCTCTCGTCCGAGGAGCCTGCTACCGGGTCTGTGCTGCCCGTGTCAGGTCCGGGCCCCGCTGAGCAGGGCCGCCCGCAGCTCCGGGTCCTCGACGGCGCCCACGCCCCGTACGGCCACCGCCGCGAGCAGGTCGCGGTCCGCGCCGTGCGCCGGTGCCGGTAGTGAGTCCAGCCAGTGTTGTCCCGTCGGGGAGGCCCACGGGCTGTACGGGTGGTTCTCCAGCCGTGCGATGGCCAGGCACCCCAAGGTCAGCACGAGCGGCAGCGCGAACCACGCCGCCACCGGTCCCGCGTGTGTGGTCTCCTGACCGGGAATCAGGATGGCAGCGGCGGCCAGGGCCACCACGAGCACCGCGGTGCCGCGCACGGCCCGCACCGCCGATTCGAGGTCCGACCGGGTGCCGTGCGGCACGGCGAGGCCCGCCGCGACGAGACGGTCGGCGAGGGTGCGTACGGCGTCCGCGGCAGCCGCGGCCGCCCTGACCGGCGCTATGCGGGACTGCCCGTCCGGCCCGATCGCACGGATCACGGTGCGCTCGAGGTCGTCCCGTCCCTCCGGATCGACGACCGTCGCCCAGCCGGTGTGGGCGAGCAGCAGCCGGCGCCGCAGGTGCATGGAGACCAGGGCCAGATCTGCGACCCGGTGAGGTCCGCCGGCCAGGAACGCCGTCTCGTACGGGCTGAGTTCGGGGGATGTGGGCTTTCGCGTGGCGTGAGACGGCCGCTGGGCCGCGCTCGCGGTGACGAGACACAGCCGGATGCAGGAGACGCCGGCGGCGCCCCATGCGATCAGAAGAAGTACGACCCAGAGCATGACTGAGTTGTATGCGAAATCTCCAGAGAAGCGCCATAGGCTGTTCACGATTCGGGCGAACTTGGTCACAGCTGGTTATCGGTGGCTGAATCCTGATCCAGGCGGATTCGTGGGCCGGCACTCGGGCAGCGGCACCGCGCCGCTGCCCGAGCCCTCGTCCGGGCGCACGTCCCGCGTCCGTGCCGTCAGGAGCCGCCACCACCGCAACTGGACCCGCCACCACCGCCGCAGCTCGACCCGCTGCTGCAGCTCGACCCACCACCGCAACTGGACCCGCTGCTGCCGCAGCTCGACCCCGAGCTGCACGTGGAGCCCGTTCCGGAATCGCCGCCCCCGCCGGTGGAGCCCCCGCAGCCGCCGCCGGGACCCGCACTCGCGCACCACACCACGGGCACGAACACCGTCGCAGCGGCGGGCGACGCGGAGGCCGAGGACACCGACGAGGAACGCCCCGACGGCCGTTGCCTGGCGGCGGCCACCAACTGCCCCTGCAGCTCCGGGTCGGGGAGTGCGCTCAGGCCCCTCGTGGCCACCAGATGGGCCGGATCCGTCACATGGGCGTTGGCCGTCCGGTAGCTGTCGGCGGCCCTGCGCCCCGCCTTGGTGAGCCGCGCCTTGGCCGCCGCCGCAGTGGCCAGACCGACCACGGCCCCGGTCAGCAGGGCGGGCAGCACCTTCACGACGAAGGGGAAGGGAGTGTCCGCGTACCCGTCGTGCACCGCGTACTGAGCGACGGTCAGGGCGATGCTGACCGGGATGGCCACGATGCAACCGATCCCCAGAGCGAGTGCCCAGCCGCGGCGGGTCCGGCTCTCGCCCGGTGCGACCAGCAGGTCCCGCGCGGCCAGACCGTCGCCGATCTCCTGCACCGCCGGGTGCCGCATCACGGCCTCGCGCAGGGAGTGCAGGGCGCCGCTGGGCGCGGCGGCCAGTTCCTGGAGCACGGCGCGCTCCACCGCGTCACGGGCCTCGTACCGCCGGAGCGTGACGATGCCCGGACCACCGATGGCCAGCCGCCCGTTCGCGTGCATGCGGGTGAGCGCCATGTCCACCACCCTGGCCGGGCCGCCGCTGAGGAACGCCACCTCGGAGAGGTCGTGGACGTACACGGCGTTGTCGGTGCCGCGCCTGCCGACGCGGCGCGTCGCGACGACCAGGAGCACCGAGGCGACGGCGACGGCGAGGGTCAGCAGCAGAGCGAGTGTGTTCAAGACGGTCACCTCCCCAGAAGAGCGGTACGGGCGGCGCGGACCAGGCGGGTCCCGCGGCGCGGTCGGCGTGGGGCGGCGCGCTCTTCCCACCATCGCGTCAGCCTCCGCCGGGCGGCCTCGTCGGCCGGGTGGCCCGCCACCAGCAGCTGCTCGGCGAAGCCGAGGGCGTCGCGGCGGTAACCGGCGGACATCGGCCGGTTCCGGGCGTACGCGAGGAACTCCCGCCGGTAGCCGTCGCCGAGGATCTCGGGCAGCTCAGGGGCCACCTTGGCGACGACGTCGGCCCGCTTCGCGGCCAGGGCCCGGCTCTGCACCCCGAGGCGCAGGTGGTCGAAGCCGTCGGGCGCCGGGGTGCCGGCCACCAGTGACGAGAGCAGCGCGGTCTGCCCCAGGGCGGTCCGGCCGCGGGCACCAGCCGCGCGGGAAGCCGGCCCCGCCACCGGGGCCGGTCGCCGCCGCACCCGACGGGGGCCTGCGGCAGCCGCGGTGAGCGTCTCCCGGATCGCGGTCAGTTCAGCCGCCAGTCCGGCGTCCGGCGGGAAGTCGTCATCGCGCTCCAGCAGCACACCCGGCGGATCGACCCGGGACCGGAGCTCGGCCAGCACGTCCAGGACCGGTCGCGTCACCGGGTGGGCGTGGGTGTCGTGCCAGACGCCGTCCTTCTCGACGCCGCCCGCCACGTGGACGTAGGCGATGGCCTCCACCGGCAACTCGTCGAGGGCGGCCGCTGGGTCCTCGCCGCGGTTTACATGGTTGGTGTGCAGATTGGCCACGTCGATCAGCAGCCGTACGCCGGTGCGCTCGACCAGCTCCGCGAGGAACTGTCCCTCGGTCAGCTGGTCGCCGGGCCAGGAGATCAGCGCGGCGATGTTCTCCAGGGCCAGCGGGACGGGCAGCGAGTCCTGCGCGATCCGTACGTTCTCGCACAGCACCTCCAGCGCGTCCCAGGTCCGGGCCACGGGCAGCAGATGGCCCGCCTCCAGCGCCGGCGACGCGGTGAGGCTCCCCCCGGCCCGTACGAACGCGATGTGCTCGGTCACCAGAGGCGTGCCCAGCAGCTCGGCCCTCGCGGCCAGAGCGGCGAGACGGCCGGGGTCCGGGCGGTCCGCACCGCCCAGACCCAGCGAGACGCCGTGCGGGACGACCGTCACTCCGCGCTCCCGCAGGCGCACGAGGGAGTCCGGGGGATGGTCCGTGCAGATGTTCTCCGCGACCGCCTCGACCCAGTCGATCCCCGGCAGTGCCTCGATTGCCTCCGCGATCTCCGGCCGCCAGCCGATCCCCGTTCCCAGCTTCATCGGAGTCCTTTCGTGGATACCCCGGCCTTCAGGCCGGGGAGGAGACGAACCCCTGCGGAGCAGGGCAACGGCGAGGTTTCGCCGCCAGGCGAAAGGCCGTGCTCCGACCAGCAGGTTCGATCTTTACGCAAGCTGCTGCTAGTTTGTGAGCCATGGTCACCAGTCACGTGAAGCGGGCGTTCAAGTACCGCTTCTATCCGACGGATGCGCAGGCGGCGGAGCTGTCGCGCACCTTCGGATGTGTGCGGAAGGTCTACAACCTGGCGCTCGCCGCACGTACGCAGGCGTGGACCCGTCAGGAGCGTGTCAACTACAACCAGACGTCGGCGATGCTCACCGCGTGGAAGAAGACCGACGAACTGGCGTACCTGAACGATGTGTCGTCGGTGCCGTTGCAGCAGTGCCTGCGGCACCTGCAAGCCGGCTTCGCGAACTTCTTCGCCAAGCGGGCCGAATATCCGCGTTTCAAGTCCCGGAAGAAGTCCCGCCGGTCGGCGGAGTACACCACCAGCGGCTTCCGCTTCCAGGACGGCCGTCTCACTCTCGCGAAGATGAAGGACCCGCTGGACATCGTGTGGTCGCGGCCCCTGCCCGAGGGTGCTTCGCCGTCCACGGTGACGGTGTCGCAGGATCCGGCGGGGCGCTGGTTCGTGTCGGTGCTCGTCGAAGACCCCTCGGTGAAGGCGTTGCCCACCGTGGACGCGGCGGTCGGTATCGACGTGGGCCTCACCACCTTGATGACCCTGTCGACCGGGGAGAAGGTTTCGAACCCGAGGCATGAGCGTCGCGACCGGGCCCGTCTGGCGAAAGCGCAGCGGAACCTGTCCCGGAAGGCGAAGGGCTCCAACAATGGGGCGAAGGCCCGGCTGAAGGCCGCGAAGGTGTATGCCCGGATCGCCGACCGGCGTCGGGATCACCTGCACAAGCTGTCGACTCGACTCGTGCGTGAGAACCAAACGCTCGTGATCGAGGACCTGACCGTACGCAACATGGTCAGAAACCGTTCGCTGGCCCGCGCCATCAGTGATGCGTCGTGGGCCGAGTTCCGCACCATGCTGGAGTACAAGGCCGGGTGGTACGGGCGGGACGTGGTGGTCGTTGACCGCTTCTTCCCCTCGTCGAAGCTGTGCTCGAACTGCGGCACCATCGCATCGAAGATGCCCCTGCACGTGCGAACGTGGACGTGCGGCTGCGGCACGGTCCATGACAGGGACGTGAACGCGGCGAAGAACCTTCTGGCGGCCGGGCTGGCCGTGACAGTCTGTGGAGCTGGTGTAAGACCTCAACGGAGTTCTCCGGGCGGGCAGTCGGCGACGAAGCAGAAAACCCCACGGCGCGAGCCGTAGGAATCCCCTCCCTCAGGGAGGGGAGGATGTCAAGGTGTTCCCTCCCCGTTCTGTGCAGGGGTGATAGCCCCGCAGAACGGCGGCGAATCCGGGAAGGGGACGGTTCAGAGGTGGATTTGAGGTTTCCGGATGTGTCCGCCCCCTTCACGCCGTCACAGGGTCCCGATGCGGCCGGCCCGGGGCCGGACTACGGCTGCGGCAGGGGAGCCATGGTGGGGGGCACCGGGCGCGAGGTGAAGGACTGGTCGCCGCTCGGGGTCACCGGAACCGGGACCTGCGGGACGCCGCCGCCCGAGGACACGGGCGGCCCCGACGGGCTGGACGTCGCGGCCGCGGCAGCATCACGCGCCAGGCCGTCGAAGTCGACGAACCCGGTGCGCTCCAGCATGGTGATGTGGTCGAGCACCGTCTGGTTGGCGTCGGAGGCCAGCTGCCGGATCAGCGAGTTGCGTGTCGTGTGCCTGACCTGGGCTATCAGGGCGAACACCTTGCCGTGCGCGGCTCGCAGGAGGTTGGCGAACTTCTGCTCGTACTCCTGGCCGCTCGCCGCCGTGAGCTCGTCGAGCCAGCCCCGCTGCTGCTCCGAGGGCTGGTTCGGGAGCTCGACGCCGAGCTTGGAGGCCACGTCGCGGGCCCGCCGGTCCAGGTCCGTGTGGCCCACCACCAGGTGGTCCCCGGCCTGCTTCACGCCCTCGCTCGGTGCGCGCTCGATGGCCTGCTGCCCCGCCGGCAGCTCCCAGAGCCCGGCGAGGCGCACCTTGACCAGGAAGTCCCGGTCGGTGGCGGAGAGCGGGCCCCACTGCGTGGCGACGCTGGACGCGTTCAGATTGGCCTCGCCCGTGCCCGAACGGTCGGCGTAGGACCAGACGGGAAAGGCGAGCGCGCCGAGCGTGGCGACCAGCGCGGCGATGATGAGGGCCGTTCCGTTGATGCGGCGCAACAAGATGTTCTCCCGGGCCGGTACGTGACAGCGTCGAATCAACCGCCAACTGAAGCTTCGATCAACCTACTTGGCGGTAATGCCGTTGTGGCAGTACGGGGAGATACGTATTCGGGCGCAGGAATGTTCAACAGGGCGGCGAAAGATCCGGCACTGCACCGGCCCGGCCCGCAGGTCAGCGGCGCAGCGCCGGGTGATCGGCGACGACCGTGCAGGACCCGGGGGCGACCTCCGTGAACCCGGCGTCGCGTACGACCGGCAGTCCGCTCGCCGTGAGTTCGCGCCAGCGGACGGCATCCGGCGTCGCGACCGAGAGCGGGAAGCCCGCCTCGCGCCAGGCCTTTCGCTCCGTGTCCGACAGCTCCCACCAGGCGAGCTGCGCCCCGTGCCCGGCCTGTGCCATCGCCTTGCCCGCCGACATGCCGACCTCGGGGTTCATCCAGAGCACGGGACCTGCCGGGTCGGGCGCGGCCGGGGGCTCGGGGTCGTCCAGATCGGTGCCCGACACCTGCAGCTTGGCCAGCTCCTTGGGCCAGCCGTCCAGCGGTACCGGCGGGAAGACCCGCACCTCGGCGTGCTCGCCGGTGACCGTGATCCCGGGCAGCGCGGACGCCTTGCGCCACTCCGCTCCGCGCGCCCGCCGCACCACCTTGCGGATCCGGGCGTCCTGCCAGTCACGCATGGCCCGTGCCCACTCGCCCTCACCCTCGCTCCCGGTCTCGCCCTCTGCGAGCGACCGGACGTCGGAGAGGATCGTGAGCACGGCGCGGGCGGCGGTCACCAGGGCGTCGTTGCGCCCCGGGGGATCCGTCTTCTCGATGTGCACCACCAGCGGCAGGACGAACTGCGGGGCCTCGTCGCGAGACGTCGGCTCCGTACGGAACGGGCTGTCGGCGGCTGCCGGGGGCTGCGCGGGAAGGGGTCCGGGAATGCTGTCGCTGCTCACGCCCCCAGTCTGCCAGGCGCGCGCGAGGACCCGTTCTTGGCGGAACGCAAGGCTCCGGGTGAGGATGCACGGCATGAAGAGCGACCTTTTTTCCAGCGAGCACATGGCACAGCCGGCGACGGCCCCGGGCATGACCCTGCAGAACGCCAAATCCATCAAGTACGCCGTCAACGGTGAGATGCACGCGCGTCAGGGATCGATGATCGCGTTCCGTGGCAGCCTCACGTTCGAACGCAAGGGCCAGGGCATAGGCGGCATGCTCAAGCGCGCCGTCACCGGTGAGGGCCTGCCGCTGATGGCGGTCTCCGGCCAGGGCGAGGCGTGGTTCGCCCACGAGGCTGCGAACTGCTTCATCGTGGACATGGAGCAGGGCGACGTCCTGACCGTCAACGGCCGCAACGTGCTCTGTTTCGACGCCACCCTCGCGTACGAGATCAAGACCGTGAAGGGCGCCGGGATGACCGGCGGCGGACTCTTCAACAGCGTCTTCAGCGGGTACGGCAAGCTCGGCCTGATCTGTGACGGCACCCCCATCGTGATCCCTGTCACCGCGCAGCAGCCGGTCTACGTCGACACGGACGCGGTCGTGGGCTGGAGCGCTCAGCTGTCCACCTCGCTGCACCGCTCGCAGAGCTTCGGCTCGATGGTGCGCGGCGGCTCCGGCGAGGCGGTGCAGCTGATGCTTCAGGGCGAGGGCTTCGTGATCGTCCGCCCCAGCGAGCTCAAGCCGGAAAAGCCGTCGGCCCACTGACTCCTGCGAGGGAGTGGGCCGGCGCTGCCCCGTCCTGCTCCTGGTCCTCGTCCGCTCGACGGTCCGCCCCAGCGCCGCCCGGGAGGTGAAGCACCAGGCCGGGGCGGCCCTGAGGACCGGTCATTTACGCCAGAACAGGTGGTGCGTCATGCCGCTCGGGCTGGGCACGACGTCCAGGTGGAACCGGTCGAGCAGCTCATCCGGTGACTCCCAGAGTCGCACTCCGGACCCGAGCCGCACCGGCGAGACCGCCACGTGCAGGGTGTCGACGAGGTCGGCGTCGAGGAACTGCCGGATGGTGGTGGCCCCGCCGCCGACTCGGACGTCCTTGCCCTGCGCCGCCTCCCGGGCCTGTTCCAGGACCGTGGCAGGGTCGCCGTCGACGAAGTGGAACGTGGTGTCGGAGAGCGTGAACGAAGGACGCTCGTGGTGGGTCATGACGAACACCGGGGTGTGGAACGGGGGCTCGTCACCCCACCAGCCGCGCCACTCGTGGTTCTGCCAGGGCCCGCGCTGGGGACCGAACTTGTTGCGGCCCATGATTTCGGCGCCGATGTTGCGGGGGTAGTCCCGCGTGAGGTAGTCGTCGAGACCCCGGCTGCCTCCCGGTGCGGTGCGCATCGGCCAGCTCGCCGTGGCGCCGGCCCAGGAGAACAGCCTCTCGGGGTCGACGTGACCGAACGGCCTCTCGAGGGTCTGGTCCTCACCGGCAGCGATCCCGTCACTCGAGACGGTGAAGTTCTGGACTCTCAGCAGCTGGGCCATGTGTTCCTCCTGTGACGGCGACAACGATGGTGATACCTGGATTGGATCTCACCGTGTGGTCGGAGCCGGTCGACGGATCTTGACCCGTACCGGCAGAATCAACTGATCTGCTGAACCCGCCGTCGGGATGTCAAGGCCGGCCGGCCCGCGACGACCACCCGATGACGGGGCCCGACCGGGCGCCGCGACGGTGAGGAGTTGGACATGAAGTTCCTGCTGATCATGCACATGAACCCGGCCATCATGGAGGAACTGACCGACGCCGAGCGCCAGGAGATCATGGACGGCCACGGCACATTCATGAAGACCATCCGCGAGTCCGGCGAGATGACCGGCACCGCTGCGCTGGCCGACCCGTCCCAGAGCTCGGTGGTCCGCGTCCGCGACGGTGTGCCGGTCGTCACCGACGGTCCCTACCTGGAGGCCAAGGAGTTCCTGGGCGGCTACTACCTGATCGACGTCGCGAGCAGGGAACGCGCTCTGGAGCTGGCCGAGATGATCCCGGACGCCCGGTTCAACGGCCTGGGCATCGAGGTCCGCCAGGTGATCTTCTCCGGAGGCCAGAGCGCGTGAGCGCCGACCGCGCCACCGTCGAGGGCCTGCTGCGCGCGCTCGCGCCGCAGGCCCTCGGCGCGTTGGTGCGCCGGTACGGGCAGTTCGACCTGAGCGAGGACGCCGTGCAGGAGGCGCTGCTCGCCGCGGCGACACGCTGGCCGGCCGAGGGCGTCCCGGACAGCCCGCACGGCTGGTTGACCACGGTCGCCGCCCGCCGTCTGGTCGACCACATGCGCAGCGAACAGGCCCGGCGCCGGCGCGAGGACGCGGTGGCCGCCCGGGAGCCGGACCGGACGTGGCCCGGCCCCGGCGAGGACACCCCGGCCGACCGGGACGACACGCTGACCCTGTTGTTCCTGTGCTGCCACCCGGCGCTGAGCCCGGCCTCGCAGGTCGCGCTGACGCTGCGCGCGGTCGGCGGCCTGACCACCGCGGAGATCGCCCGCGCCTACTTCGTGCCGGAACCGACCATGGCGGCCCGGATCAGCCGGGCCAAGCAGCGGATCAGGACCACCGGCAGCGAGTTCATCATGCCGGTCGGGCAGGATCGGGCGGAGCGACTGCGGGTCGTGCTGCACGTGCTGTACGTGATCTTCAACGAGGGCTACACCGCCAGTTCCGGAGACCGGCTGCGGCGCGACGACCTGGCCGCCGAGGCGATCCGGCTGACCCGTCTGCTGCACCGGCTGCTGCCGGACGACGGCGCGGTGGCCGGCCTGCTGGCCCTGATGCTGCTCACCGACGCCCGCCGGGCCGCCCGCACCGGCCCGCACGGCGAGCTGATCCCACTCGACGAGCAGGACCGCTCGCGCTGGGACCGCGGTCGCATCGCCGAGGGCGTCGCGCTGGTCACCAGCGCGATGACCCGCTCGACACTCGGCCCCTACCAGTTGCAAGCCGCCATCGCCGCGCTGCACGACGAGGCGCCCAGCACCGGCGAGACGGACTGGCGTCAGATCAACACGCTGTACAAGATCCTGGAGAGGCTCTCGCCGAACCCGATGGCCGGCCTGAACCGGGCGGTGGCGGTCGCCATGATCGACGGACCGCGGGCCAGCCTGGTCCTGCTGGACGAGCTGGCCGCGGACGACCGGATCACCGACCACCACCGGCTGCACGCGGTCCGCGCACACCTGCTGGAGATGGCCGGCGACCATCCGGCGGCCCGGGATCACTACCACCGTGCCGCCCGCGGTACCACCAGCCCGACCGAGTGCCGCTACCTGGAAACCCGCGCCGCCCGACTGGTGCCACCTTCCGCCTCCGGCTGACCCTTCCCGCGCCACCCCGGCCGAGCTCTGCCACCGCCGTCGGAGGGGTGCGTGTCCCGGTCCTCCTCCCGACCGGAGCCCATCGCCGCCGGGGTGGCGTCCCCGACGTCCCGGATCGCCGCCGTGCGCGACTGAGTACCCTCGTAGGCATGGACGATGAGTACTGCGAGACCCCCTCGCCGGCCCCCGCACCCGCGGACACGGGCCCGCCCTACGCCGAGTGCGTGCTGTGCCGGAAACCGACCGAGTACCCGGAGTCGACGAAGGGCAGCACCCTCTGCCCCGTTTGCGCCTGGCAGCAGGCGGAGCGTTACGCGTGCCCCGGCTGAGCCGTGCGGGCGGGACCGTCCACGCGGGGCGTCCTCAGCCGCGCATCAGCTCCGAGACCTTCACGAAGCGGTAGCCGCGCTTACGGAGCTCCGGCACGATCCGCCGTACGGCGACATCGGTGACGGGCGCCGCGCTGCGGGTGCAGTGCATGACCACCAGCGACCCCGGCTCCACCTCCGCCAGAACCTGTTCGGCCACGGCGTCGGCGTCCGTCGCGAAGGCGTCCCCGCTCACCACGTCCCACTGCACGGCGGTCACCCCGGTCGGAGCCAGGGCCTTTCGCGAGACGTCGTCGTAGCAGCCACCGGGGAAGCGGAAGTAGGGCACGACGTTGCGCGCGCCCGTCTTCCGGATGGCGGTGAACGCCTTCTCCACGTCCCGCCGCATGTCCTCCTCCGCCACGGTCGGCAGCCCGTAGCAGGGGGAGGAGAAGGCGTAGTGGCTGTAGGAGTGGTTGGCGATCTCGAACAGCGGGTCGGTGCCGATCGCGCGGGCCTGGGACGGGTACTCCTGCGCCCACCTGCCCGTCATGAAGACCGTCGACGGCACCGCGAGCCGGCGCAGGGACGCGATCAGCCCCGGATTGTCGAAGTGCTCACCCGCTGCCGCACGCGGTCCCTGATCGGCCGTCATGTCCGCGTCGAAGGTGAGGGCCACGACCTTGTCGGGGCCGTCCGCCCCTGCGGCCCGGGGAGAAGGCCCGTCCCTCCGGCGCTCGAAGACCGGTGTGAGACCGCCGGGTCCCGGGGCGAGCACGGGAGGCCCGCTCCTCGCGGCCGGCTTCGGAGTCCGCGACGGGGAAGCGGAGGCCGTCGCGGACTCCTCGCCGGATCTCTGTCCGGGTTCCTTCCCGGATTCCCGTGCCGGTGACGGAGCTGCTGCCGGTGTAGCCGCCGTCCCGGCACGAGTGCCCTCAGGGCCTCCGCAACCGATCAGCGCCGCACCCAGTACGACACACGCGGTCATCGCACGAACAGATCTGATCATCCGAGGAAACTACTCGAAGGGTAATCAGATAATTACGAGGCGCTCCGGGCTGGACCGCATCACCGGCTCACCGGATCGCCCGAGGGTGCGGTTCCACCCCCGGCGATCCGGGTCAGGGCATGATCAGCGCCAGGGTCCCGTCACGGCGAACGTGGTCCCCGGCGTGTAGCAGTTCACGAACATCGTCCGGCCGTCCGGCGAGAACGTGACCCCGGCGAACTCACCCCACTCCGGCTCCTCGGGCGTCCCGATGTTCTGCCGCCCGCGAGCCATCGCGTAGACCTCGCCGCGCCGCGTCACCCCGAGCACGTGCTGGGCGCCGCCGCCGTCCTCGCAGACCATCAGCCCGCCCCCTGCCGCCAGGCAGATGTTGTCGGGGGACTCGCCCGGCAGCTGTACGTCGGTGTCCGGGCCGAAGACGATGACGAGCGTGAGCCGGCGCCGCTTCGGTTCGTACCGCCACACCTGGCCGAAGTGATCGCCCGCCGATCCCTCCGCACTGTGCGCGAAGCTGGAGACGAAGTACACCGAGGACCCGCCCCAGTAGCAGCCCTCCAGCTTCTGGGCGTGGGTGATCCCCTTGGGGCCGAAGTCCTGGAGCCGGATCGGCGTGCCGGCGGCCTGTGGGTCCGGTACGGGGACCCACTCGATGCGGTCGAAGGTCGCACCGGTGTCCTGGACGGCGGAGAGATCGGGCACCCCGGGCACCCGCATGGCCTCCAGCGTGCCCCCCGCGCGCAGTGAGCCGGTCCCGCCGAGCGGTTTCTTCGGCAGGAAGCGGTAGAAGAGCCCGAACGGCTTCTCGAACGCGTCCTCGGTCTCGTACACGATGCCGTTGTCCGGATCGACGGCGATCGCCTCGTGCTGGAAACGGCCCATGGCGGTCAGGGGCACGGCCCCCGTGCGGCGCGGATCGGCGCCGTCCACCTCGAAGATGAAGCCGTGGTCCTTCGTGTAGCCGTTGGTGCCTGCCCGGTCCTCGGTCTCCTCGCAGGTCAGCCAGGTGTTCCAGGGGGTAGGGCCGCCGGCGCAGTTGACGGCCGTACCGGCGATGGCGACGCGCTCGCCGCGAACGTCACCGTTCGCGTCGAGCTCGATGGACGTACAGCCGCCCTTGCCCATCGGGTCGTAGGTCAGGCCCTCGACCGTGGGAACGCCGATCTTGCCGGTGACCCGGTTCTCGTGGTTGCGCACGAGATGGACCCGGCCGTGGCGGCCGGCGAAGGCCGACATGCCGTCGTGGTTGCTGGGGACCAGGCCCTCGCCGGAGCGGAGTGGCTCGCCCTCCCTGGAGAGGACGCGATAGCGGAAACCTTTCGGCAGATCCAGCAGCCCGTGCGGGTCCGGCACGAGGGGGCCGTAGCCGCTGTGGCCCCGGGCTTCCGCGGTGCCGGCGAAGAGTTCGGTGAAGGCCCCGGTGAAGGCTACGGAGGCCGCGGTCGCGGCGCTGCCGGCCAGGACCTGTCGTCGTGTCGCGAGTCGTCGTGGTGTGGATGACATGAGGCAACTCCCTGTTGGCGGACAGGTGAAGTGACCCGCATGTGTGTACCACGCGCCGAGGCGCGCGGGAACCATGCGGGCCACGGTGCCCCTTGTGTCCCCGGGGCTGAAGAGGCCCCTGGGACGGGAGTGAGGTCAGGCCAGCGACGCGGTGAGCGTGATCGTGGTGCCCGTGAGCGCCTGGCTGACCGGGCAGTTCGCCTTGGCGTCCTCGGCGGCCTTCACGAAGCCCGCCTCGTCGAGGCCGGGGACCTCGCCCTCCACGGTGAGGTGGATGCCGGTGATGCCGGTGCCGGGCTGCAGTGTGACCTCGGCCTGCGTGTTCAGCCGGGTCGGCGGCGTGCCCGCCGTCGTCAGGCCGTTGGACAGGGCCATCGAGAAGCAGCTGGAGTGCGCGGCGGCGATGAGCTCCTCCGGGCTGGTCTTGCCGTTCGCCTTCTCCGCGCGGGACGGCCACGAGACCGCGAACTCCCCGACGCCGGAGGAGTCGAGGGTGACGACACCCTTGCCCTCGAGCAGGTTGCCTTCCCAGACCGTGTGCGCCTGACGAGTGGTAGCCATAATGGATCCCTTCGAACGGTGTGCGAGGTTACGCGGGTGCGGGACACGCCCTGAGGCGGCCTCACACCCGTCGCCCCCGAACCTACTGCGCCACAAGAACCTTTGCGTCGCGCGCCAGCGCCGTCAGCCGCGAGATGGCGCGGAAGTACTTCTTCCGGTACCCGCCGTTCAGCATCTCGTCACTGAACAGCCGGTCGAATGCCAGGCCCGAGGCGAGCACCGGGATCTCGCGGTCGTACAGCCGGTCGGCGAGCACCACCAGGCGCAGCGCGGTGGACTGGTCGGGCACCGGTCCGACGTCGGTGAGGCAGACCGCCGTGATCCCGTCCGTCAGCGCGCCGTAGCGGCTCGGATGGACCCGTGCGAGGTGGTCGAGGAGGGCCGGGAAGTCGTCCAGCGAAGCACCTGCGGTGGCGTACGCGGCCCGGGTCACGGAGTCGTCGGAGTACGGCGGCGGGGCCTCGGGCAGTCCGCGGTGGCGGTAGTCCTCGCCGTCGATCCGCAGCGGCCTGAAGTGCGCGGACAGCCCCTGGATCTCGCGGAGGAAGTCGACCGCGGCGAAGCGGCCCTCGCCCAGCTTGCCGGGGAGCGTGTTCGAGGTGGCGGCCAGGGCGACGCCCTGCTCGACGAGCCTGCTGAGCAGGGACGACACCAGGACGGTGTCGCCCGGGTCGTCCAGTTCGAATTCGTCGATGCACAGGAGCCGGTGTCCGCCCAGCGTCTGTACGGTCTGCTGGAAGCCCAGCGCGCCGACCAGGTTCGTCAGCTCGACGAAGGTGCCGAACGCCTTGAGCGAGGGGTCGGCCGGAGTGGCGTGCCAGAGCGAGGCCAGCAGGTGCGTCTTGCCGACGCCGTACCCGCCGTCGAGATAGACGCCGCGCGGCCCGGTCGGTGCCGCGTGCTTCTTCCCGAACCACTTGCGCTTGCCCGAACCCGTCGCGTGCGCACCGCCGAGCCCGGCCGCGAAGGAGCTGAGCACACCGACGGCCTCGGTCTGGCTCGGCTGGTTCGGGTCCGGCACGTACGTATCGAAGCGCACCGAGTCGAAGCGCGGCGGGGGCACCATCTCCGCGACCAGCCGGTCGGCGGGGACGCGCGGCTCGAGAGCGCACAGGGACTGCGGGGCCGTTTCGGCTATGGGGCTCTGCCCCGGCACGGCTGTGGAGGACGACACAACTCTCCACCTTAAGGCCTCTCCCGGAAGGCCTCCGGCGCCGTGCCAGACTGCCGGGCATGCGACGCCTGCTCCCTGTGACGGACCTGACCACCCAAGCCGCTGCCGCCGATCGCGAGTGGACGCTCGAGGAACTGGCCGGCGCCTACGCCTACCCGGAGGGCGACCGCCCCTGGCTCCGGGCCAACATGGTGTCCACCCTCGACGGTGCCGCCCAGCACGACGGGCGGTCCCAGGGCATCTCGTGCGCCGCCGACATGCGGATCTTCGGAACCCTGAGGGGGCTGGCCGACGCCGTGGTCGTCGGCGCGGAGACGGTGCGTCTGGAGGGCTATCGCCCCGCACGGGCCCGCGAGGCCTTCGCCGCCCGGCGGGCCGCGGCGGGGCAGGGCCCGGCCGCGGCCGTCGCCGTCGTCAGCGCGAGTCTCGACCTGGACTTCTCCCTCCCGCTCTTCGTCTCGCCGCTGGTCCCGACCTTCGTGATCACTGGGACGGCCGCACCCTCGGAGCGGGTCCGCGCGGCCAGGGAAGCCGGGGCCGAGGTCCTGTTCGCCGGGGACGGCGCCGCTGTCGAGCCCGCCCGCGCGGTGGCGGAACTGGCCGCCCGAGGGCACACCCGTCTTCTCACCGAGGGGGGACCGCGGCTGCTCGGGCAGTTCGTGGCGGCCGGTGTGCTGGACGAGCTCTGCCTCACCCTGTCACCCCTGCTCACGGCGGGGGATGCGCAGCGGATTGCCGGGGGGCCTGCGGTCGCGGTGCCGGAACGTTTCTCTCTCGTGTCCCTGCTGGAGGAATCAGGGTTCCTCTTCACCCGGTACGGGAAGATCTGACACTGAACGGAATATCTCGTTCCGGTTAGCTCCTGGTGGGCACACTAAGTCCTGCTACCCCGTGCAATTGCGGGGAAGGATGGTTTCAGCGAAAGCGGCCGTCCCAGTGGCCGACAAGATGAAGCGGAAGGGCGCCCGTCGTGTTCACAAGCGTTTTGATGATCGAGAAGCCCCTCACTCCCGAGGACGTGGAGTTCGTCACCACCCTCCACGGCGAGGAGCGGATCTCGTTCGTCGTCTTGATGCAGCCCCGCAGTGACCAGGCCGACGTGCTGCTGAGAGCGATCGACGACGTGGCGATCGGCGAGCTGAGGGAGGCCGTCCGGGAGGGGGAACAGCCGGAGGGCAAGGAGGCCCGCGAGCCGGCGGAGATGGCGCTGGAGTACTCGCTCCGGGAGCTGCGCGAGGCCGGCTCGGAGGCCGTCGGCCAAGTGGTCGAGGACCATCCCCTGGACAAGCTCAAGACCGTCGTCGACGACTCGGGGGCCGACGAGGTCATCGTCATGACGGCGCCTCACTACGTCGAGGAGTTCTTCCACCGCGACTGGGCGTCCCGGGCCCGTCACAAGGTCGGCGTACCGGTGCTCAAGCTCTTCGCGCACAGCGAATAGGCTTGGGGCGGACCCTACCCACGTCAGCCACACCTCGGGAGACTCACGCATGGCACCCGGTATTCCTGCCGCCCTGGAACGGCCGCACTTCATCGGCATCGGCGGAGCCGGAATGTCGGGCATCGCGAAGATCCTCGCCCAGCGCGGGGCGAAGGTGGCGGGCAGCGACGCCAAGGACTCCGCCACCGCCGTGGCGCTGCGCGCACTGGGGGCGACCGTCCACATCGGGCACGCGGCCGGGCACCTGGCCGACGACGCGACATCGGTGGTCGTGTCCAGCGCCATCCGCGCCGACAACCCCGAGCTGGTCCGCGCCGCCGAGCTGGGCATCCCCGTCGTGCACCGCTCCGACGCGCTCGCTTCCCTGATGGACGGGCTGCGCGCCATCGCGGTCGCAGGCACGCACGGCAAGACGACCACCACGTCCATGCTCGCCGTCGCCCTGTCGGAGCTGGCACTCGACCCGTCGTACGCCATCGGCGGCGAGCTGGAGGGCCCCGGCACCAACGCCACGCACGGCGGCGGTGACATCTTCGTCGCCGAGGCCGACGAGAGCGACCGCAGCTTCCAGAAGTACGACCCCCAGGTCGCGATCGTCCTCAACGTCGAGCTGGACCACCACGCGAACTACGCGTCGATGGACGAGATCTACGAGTCCTTCGAGAGCTTCGTCGGCAAGGTCGTCCCCGGCGGCACGCTGGTCATCGCCGCCGACCAGGCCGGGGCCGTCGAGCTGACCGAGCGGGTCCGCGGCGCGTCCTCCCTCGACGTGGTCACCTACGGCGAGTCCGAGACCGCCGACGTGCGGGTCCACAAGATCACCCCGCGTGGCCTGACCAGCGAGGTCACGGTCGTACTCAACGGCAAGTACCTCACCTTCACCGTCTCCGTGCCGGGCCGCCACTACGCACTCAACGCGGTCGCCGCCCTCGCCGCGGGCGTCGCCCTCGGCATCCCCGCGCACAACCTGGCCTCGGCCATCGGCAAGTACACCGGTGTCAAGCGCCGCCTCCAGCTCAAGGGCGAGGCGGCCGGTGTCCAAGTCATCGACTCCTACGCGCACCACCCCACGGAGATGACCGCCGACCTGGAGGCCATGCGCGGCGCGGCCAAGGACGCCCGCCTCCTGGTGGTCTTCCAGCCCCACCTCTTCTCCCGCACCAAGGAGCTCGGGACCGAGATGGGCCAGGCCCTCGCCCTCGCCGACGCCTCCCTCGTCCTGGACATCTACCCGGCCAGGGAGGACCCGCTCCCGGGCGTCACGAGCGAGTTGATCATCGAGGCCGCGAAGGCCTCGGGCGCCGATGTCACGGCGATCCACGACAAGGCCGCGGTCCCCGCCGCGGTCGCGGGAATGACGAAGCCGGGCGATCTGGTTCTCACCATGGGAGCGGGCGATGTCACCGACCTCGGCCCGCAGATCCTGGACCACCTGTCGAGCTGAGGAGCCACCGTGTCGTACGACGTCGAGAAGCCTGACGAGCAGTGGCGGGCGGAGCTGACCCCCGCCGAGTACGCGGTGCTGCGCAAGGCCGGCACCGAGCCCGCCTTCGTGGGTGAGTACACCGATACCAAGACGGCGGGCCTCTACTCCTGCCGTGCCTGTGGTGCGGAGCTGTTCCGCTCCGACACCAAATTCGAGTCGCACTGCGGCTGGCCTTCCTTCTACGACCCGAAGGACACCGACGCCGTCGAGCTGCTCCGTGACGACAGCCTCGGCATGGCCCGCACCGAGGTGCGCTGTGCCCGCTGCGGTTCACACCTCGGACACGTGTTCGAGGGTGAGGGCTACCCGACGCCGACGGACCAGCGGTACTGCATCAACTCGATCTCGCTGACACTGGCGCCCGACGAGGCCTGAGAGACGCGAGAAACCCCGGCGGCGGAGGCCGGCCGGGGCACCGCACGACGCCGCCCGCCAGGAGACGCACTCCTGGCGGGCGGCGGTGAGTTCCGGTCACGCGGGTGGGGGCCGCTTGTGGCCCCTCCGCGACCGGTCCCGGCTCACACCTTCGTGAGCTCCGCCGTCGGCCGTTGCACCGGGATCACCTGCTGGAGCCGCTCGCCCTCGATGTCGAGGTCCGGCAGGATCCGGTCCACCGGACGGGGCAGCCACCAGGCGGCACGCCCCAGCAGGTGCATGACCGCAGGTACGAGGGTCATGCGGACCACGAAGGCGTCGACGAGCACGCCGACGGCCAAGGCGAAGCCGATCGACTTGATGACCGGGTCGTGCATCAGCACGAAGCCGCCGAAGACGGCGGTCATGATGATCGCCGCCGCCGAGACCACTCGCGCGTTGTGGCCGACACCGCTGACGACCGACTCGCGGGCGTCGCTGCCGTGGACGAAGTCCTCCCGCATCCGCGAGACGAGGAAGACCTCGTAGTCCATGGCCAGCCCGAACAGGATGCCGATCAGAAGGATCGGCAGGAAGCTGACCAGCGGTCCGGGGGTGTCGAGGCCGACCAGATTCGCCAGACGGCCCTGCTGGAAGATGGCCACGGTGATGCCGAACGTGGCGCCGATGGTCAGCAGGAAGCCCAGCGCCGCCTTGACCGGTACCAGGATCGAGCGGAAGACCAGCATGAGCAGCAGGACAGACAGCCCGACCACGAGCAGCAGGTAGACCGGCAGGGCGTGGGCGAGCTTCTCGGAGACGTCGATGCCGACCGCGGTGGCACCCGTCAGTGCCACGGACGCCCCTCGCACATTCTCCACCCGGTCGCGGATCGCGTTGACGGTGTCCTCCGTCGCGGCATCGGTCGGACCCGTCCTCGGAATCACGGCCAGCAGCGCCGTGGTGCCCCGCTCGTTCGTCTGCGGAGGGGCGACGGCGAGTACTCCGTCGGTCTTCGTGATCAGCCCGGCCGCCTCCTCGGCCGCGGCGCCGGTCGCCTCCGGGGTGTCGCCCGAGACGACGGCGATCAGCCGTCCGTTGAAGCCTTCCCCGAATCCCTGGGTGGTCAGGTCGTACGCCTCGCGGTTGGGGGAGCCCTCGGCTTCGGTGCTCGCGTCGGGCAGCGCCAGGCGCATGTCCTGCAGGGGGAGGGCCAGTGCGCCCAGGCCGATCACGCCGACGAGCAGCAGGGGAACGCGTAGCCGCGCCACGACCCGGCCCCAGCGGAAGCCGAACCCGGTGCTGGCACCGGGACCGCCGTGCGCCTCGGCGGATGCGGCGCCCGAGGTCCTGTCCAGGTTCCTCTGCTTGCGGGGCAGTACCCGTACTCCCGCGAAGCCGAGGACGGCCGGGAGGAGTGTGAGGGACACCAGCACCGCGAGAGCGACGGTGGCCGCCGCGGCGAGGCCCATCACCGTGAGGAAGGGCACCCCGGCGACGGCGAGCCCCGCCAGTGCGATGACGACGGTGGCGCCCGCGAAGACCACGGCGGACCCGGCTGTACCGGCCGCGCGGCCGGCCGCCTCCTCACCGTCCATGCCGTCCGCGACGTACGTGCGGTAGCGGGACGTGATGAACAGGGCGTAGTCGATGCCGACGGCCAGGCCCAGCATGAGCGCCAGGATCGGTGCGGTGCTCGTCAGCTCCACGGTGCTGCTGAGCGCGAACAGCCCGGCCATGCCGGCCGCCACACCGACCAGTGCGTTCAGGAGTGTCATGCCCGCCGCCACCAGGGAGCCGAAGGTCAGGATGAGCACGAGTGCGGCGACCCCGACCCCGATGACCTCGGTCGAGCCGACCTCGGGTACACCGCGCATGATCTCGCCGCCGTGCTCCACGCGCAGGTCGTCGACGGACGCGCCCGCCTTCGAGAATGCCTCGCGCTGGGCGTCGGTGATGCCGTCGACCCCTGTGGCGAACTGCACCTGGATCAGCGCGTAGCGGCCGTCGCGCGAGATGGCCTTGGACACGAAGGGGTCGATGGCGGCGAGGACGCCGGGGACCTTCGCGGCCTCGCCGGTCACGGGAGCGACCGTCTCGGGCGTCAGTTTCCCGCCCTCGGGCGCGGCGACGACTATGGTCCCGGTGGCACCGCCCGCCTGCGGGAACTCCCGGGACAGGGAGTCCAGGGCCTTCTGCGACTCTGTGCCCGGAATCGAGAACTTGCTGGTCGTGGGCCCGTTGAAGGCCGCCGCTCCTCCTCCGAGCAGGGCGAGAAGCAGGAGCCAGAGCGCGAGGACGCGCCCCCGGCGCCGGAAGGAGAGCCGGCCGAGCCGGTAGAGCAGGATGGCCATGCGATAGAGGCGTCTTTCTCTTCGAACGGGACGACTTCTGTCAGCTGACGGGATGCCCGAGGGTTCTCAGCGCGCCCTGCACCAGTGCGGCGCGCATCTCGTCCGGGGCGACGTCCACGTCGGCGGCGACCGTGACCGCCACGCCGCCGATCACCATCTGCGCCGACACGCGCGCCGCCGGTTCCCGCGAACGGCCGGCCAGCGCGTCCGCGAGCTGGTCGACCGCCTGGGGGATGACGGCCAGGACCGGGTGGCCGAGCATGTCGGGCAGCTCGGCGAAGATGATCTTTATCTCCTGGCGGAAGCGCATCGCCAGGCCCACGTAGACGGCCACGGCCGCTTCCGCGGCCCGGTCGTCCTCCAGCGGCGCCAACTCGTCCCTCATGGCGGAGAGGCTCTCGGCCGGAGGGGTCAGCAGCTCCGTGAGGATCGCGTCCTTGCCGGCGAAGTGATAGAGCAGGGACGCCTTGGAGCAACGCGCTTCGACGGCGATGTCGTGCAGCGAGGTCCCCTTGAAGCCGTGCTCGGCGAAGAGGCGCAGCGCCGAGTCGAGAATCTGACGGCGCATCGGGGAAGGCTGACGGGGCATGCGGACACCGTAGCTGACCGATCGGTCAGAACTGGCCGATCGGTCAGCTGTTTTCTGTGAGCCACGCCACTTTCGGGCGGTTGCTGTGGTGGGGGAAGCGGAAAAGGGCGCCTGGCTGCTACCCCCGGCTCGACCGGTGGACGGACGAAGACCCCCCCAGTGGAACTGGAGGGCCTTCGGTGACTTCGGTCCGGGTGGGGCCGGGGGACGGTACGGCTCTAGAAGACCGCTGAAAATATTGGGTTCTGGCCCCGCTCTGGGTGGAGTGGGGCCAGTCTTGTGTTCATGCAGGGGGAATGGGCTGGGGAGAGCGTCGGCGAGGACGTGTGGGAGACGTGCCGGGAGTTGATCCCGGCCGGGAGCGTGTTCGCTTTCCTGGCTGAGCATCGCGAGGTCATCTTCCCCGGTGTGATGTTCGCCGACATGTATCCCTCGACGAACGGGCGTCCGTCGCTGCCGCCGCAGGTGCTGGCCGCCACGGTGGTGCTCCAGAGCCTGTACGGGCTCTCTGACTTCGAGACGGTGCAGGAGCTGCGCTGTGACCTGCGCTGGAAGGCCGCGTGCGGACTCGGGCTGCATGACACCGCCTTCGATCCGTCGCTGCTGACGTATTTCCGGCGCCGGCTGCAGCGCTCCAGTCACCCGAACCGGCTGTTCTCCAAGGTCAGGGAGGTCGCCGCGGCCACCGGTGTCCTCAAGGGGAAGCAGCGCCGGGCGCTGGACTCCACGGTGCTGGACGACGCGGTCGCCACCCAGGACACGGTCACTCAGCTGGTCGCCGCGATCCGCCGGGTGATCCGTGAGGTCCCCGGTGCCCAGCAGGTCGCCGAGCGGTGGTGCACCGCCCACGACTACACCGACCCGGGCAAACCGAAGATCGTCTGGAACGACGAGCAGGCCCGCGCCAATCTGGTCGACGCCCTGGTCACGGATGCGGTGAACCTGCTGGGCCGCCTGCCTGATCAGGAGCTGGGAGAGGCCGCGGCGCACGCGGTCGGGCTTCTCGCGCTGGTCGCCGGGCAGGACGTCGAACCCGTCGACGGCTCCGACGGGCGGGACGGGCGGTGGCGCATCGCCCGTCGCACGGTCTACGACCGCACCGTTTCCACGGTCGATTCCGAGGCCCGGCACATCCACAAGAACCGCTCCCGTCACCAGGAGGGTTTCCGTGCCCATGTGGCGTTCGAGCCCGAGGAAGGGCTGTTCACCGAGGTCGCGCTGACCGCCGGCAGCGGGGCAGGCAACCACGAGGCCGCCGTCGCCCAGGACCTCCTCGCGGACGAGGAGAGCCCGGTCACCGTCTTGGGTGACGCCGCTTACGGCACGGGCGAGTTACGCGAACACCTGCAGGGACAGGGCCATGACCTGGTCCTCAAACCACCGCCCCTGCGGCCGGCCGTTCCCGGCGGGTTCACCGCCGATGACTTCGACGTCGACACCACAGCCGGGCAGGTCACCTGCCCGGCCGGACACACCGTCCCCCTCGGCCAGGTCCGCCAGGGCGGCGAGCGCCAGGCCCAGTTCAAGAAACTGTGCGCCGGCTGCCCGCTACGGGAGCGCTGCACGAAGTCCAAGACCGGCCGGGTCTTCACTGTCCACGCCAAGTACGACCTGCTCAAAGCCGCCCGCGACGAAGCCGCTACCAGACCCGGCTGGCAGACCGAGTACCGGCGCTGGCGGCCACCGGTCGAACGAGCCATCGCCTGGCTCGTCGCACGGGGCAACCGCAGAGTGCCCTACCGAGGCGTCCTGAAGAACGACACCTGGCTCCACCACCGCGCAGCAGCCCTCAACCTCCGCCGACTCATCCACCTCGGACTCACCCGAACCGGCAGCACCTGGCGACTCATCCCGGCCACCACATAGCGAAGGGGCCGCCCGACACGCGGCCGGACAGCCCCCACAACAAGATTTTCAGCGGTCTTCTAGGGCCTATTCCTCGTCGGCCCCGGACTCCGCTGTGGCCTCGGCCCGCAGCAACGGGTGCGCGACCCCCGGGAACACCCGGGCCCGCACGACCTCCTCGGCCGCCCCGCCCTGCACCACGGTCTCCGCGACGCCCCACGGGCGCCCGGCGAGACGGACGGTCAGCGTGTACGAGGACGAGCAGCCCATGCACTCGTACCGGTCCGCCCAGACCTCGACGTCGGTCACGCTGCCCGGGTAGCGCTTCACGTGCATGTGCCGGGCGTGGCAGTGGCCGCAGGTCTCGCCCGGCTCGCACGTGCCCCCGCAGGGGCAGGGCACGTCCAGCGACTCGGCGGGCTGCCAGCGCTGGACGAGCATGGCGTCACGCGTGGCGCCCATGTCCTTCATCGCCTTCAGATTCCGCGCGGCGACGTTGTACGACTCGCCGGTCGCGGCCATCCGGTCCCGGATCACGTCCTTGCGTCCGCGGTTCGTCGTCATCCTGTTCCTCCCGGGGTGTCACGCAGCCCGTCAGGAGGCACACGAGATCAGAGCCCCCAACGGTACCCGCCCCACGGGGGCCGGCGTACCCGCACCGAACACGTGCGAACGGGCGCCGCGAGGTCAGCCCCGGCGCACCCGGCCCGCGATGCGTTTGCCGAGGCGGCCCAGGGAGCGGGGCGGGCGGTTCCAGGTGCGGAAGGTCTCCAGGGTGCGGCTGCTCCCCTCGCGTTCCACCGCCTGCTCCGCCGCCGCCAGCCCCTCCGCCGACAGGGCCCGGACGGCCGGGCGCAGCACCTCGTCGAGCAGGGCGGTGCGGGTCCGGGTCCAGGGGGCGCCCGCGTGCGGATGGGCGTTCCACACGGTGAAGCAGTCCGCCACGTACGCGGGGTCGGTGGCCAGTAGCGCCCGGACCTCTTCGCGGCGGGCGGCCGTGCCGTACGCCGCGATCAGGTCCTCGTCCCCGCTGTGCACGAACGCGTACAGCTCGGCCTCCGGCCGGTCCGGTGCCAGCAGCCGTTCCGCCAGGGCCCCGTAGGCATGCGCGAGCGTCGAGGGCGCCACCGGTTCGGCGCGGCTGCGCAGCGCTCTGGCGTGGTCGGCCCAGCCGGGTTCAGCCGATCCGGAGCGGATGTCGCGCGCGAAGTCCAGGAGCATCAGACAGGCGCGCACCCGGGCGTCGATCTGCTGCGGGAAGCCGCGCAGCAGATCATGGGCGAGCTCGGCGGCGTCCGCGTCACCGGCGGGGGCCGCGAGCGCGGCGTCGACCAGGCGCACCCAGGTGCCGGCGGTCCGGTGGGCGTCGGACGTCGTCTCGTCCAGCAGCGACCTGGCCTCGTCCGCCGACGGGGTGTCCTCGCCCCACACCAGGCCCACCGCGGTCCGCAGCACCAGCGGCTCGGCGAAGGGGGACATGCCCGCCGCGCGCAGCACGGTGTGCAGGACGGCCACCCGCCCGGTGCCCCTCGCCCTGGCACCGGGCGCCTCGGCGCACATGCGCAGATGCGGCAGGGCCTGGGTTCCGGTGAACGGCAGTGCGACCCGGGACAGGAGGTCCTCGGTCGCCGCGGGGTGGTCCGGCGCGAGCCGGTCCAGCTCGCCCAGCAACGCCGTACGTACGTCGAACTGCTCGTCCAGCAGCTCCAGCAGCGCGGGACACACCTCGGCCCCGCCGTCGTCGAGCAGGGCGCGGGCCAGGCGGCGTACGGCTTCGGGTAGCAGTTCCGCGGAGTCGAGGCCCAGCAGCCGTACGAGCCGTAGCACCTGCACGGTCCGCGCGACACCGCGGGGCGCGGCGGAGAGCTCGGCCAGCAGTTCGCCGCCCAGCTCGTCGACGAGAGCGGCGAGCGCACGCTCCCCGTCAGGGCCCTCGAACACCGAGCGCGCGGGAGGCTCCAGGGTCACGTCGTCGCCCCGTACCGCCTCGGTCACCAGGAGGGCGGCCAGCGGTGCGGTCACGGATGCGGGGCAGCGGCCGTCCAGCGCCGTCAGCAGCCGGAGCGCCGCGGCGCACTCCGCCGCAGTACGGTCGTCGGCGGGTGCGGTCAGCGCGTCGGTCAGCTGCCGGGTGCGCTTCTCGTCCAGCGCGTACGGCCGCTCGGCCGCCCAGTCGGCCGCCGCAGCACGCTCGTTGGAGCCGAGCGCGATACCGGCGCCCAGTGCCGTCACCGCGAGCGGGCCTGCGGCGAAGGGCTCGCCCGGCAGCTCGGCCGCGTCGTGGAACAGCTCCGGGGCCCTGCTGCGCCAGATGCGGGCGGCGGTCCCGGCCCAGGCGTCGTCCACCACCGCGGCCGGCCGCGGTCCCGAAGCGGCGTGCACGCGGAAACGGGGGTCGCTGATGTCCGGCGCGTCCTCCGGCAGGACACCGACGACGTGGTGCGCGGTGCGCCCGGGATGACGGGTGTACGTGGTGAAGCTCAGCCGCTCGGCGTGCTCCCGGGGCAGTGCGGCGGCGGCCAGCGCGACCCATCGGGCCACATCGGCGCTCTGCCGTTCCACGAGGACGACCCGGGGCGCAGAGAGGTCCTCGCTCGCCCGGCGCAGGTCGGCCAGGACGGCAGCGAGCCACGGGCTGCGGGACACCGCGAAGTCGCCGAGGCCCTCCCGGGTGAGCCCCCGCGAGGGGCCGTGTCCGGCGAACAGCGAGGTCAGCGGATCGGGCGGGGTACGGTCCGGTGCCGCGGAGAGCCATCCCGGCGCGCCCCACGCCGCGACGGGGAGCACCCCGCCGGGTATCGGCGTACCGGGCGTCAGATGCACGGCGTGGGCGTGGAACCGTCCCGGTCCTGTGGCGACCGCGCGACTGACGAGATGGCTGCCGTCTGAGAGTGCGACGAATCCGAACGCGACCGGAAGCGAGCGGAGTTGGGCATCGGAGAGCCGGTCGGGAGTGCCTGCCGGAGCCTCGTAGGACAGAAGCGGAGCGGCTTCGGCACGGACCGGCCCCGGTATCGCGGGGTCGGTGGCGGCGAAGCGGCCACCGGTCTCCCCGTCGCCGGACGCGACGGAGGTGTAGTGCAACTGCGGGAGGCTCATGCGTAGGCCCTCATCGTCCCTGCCACGTGCGTCCCCGTCCCACGCACCGGCCACCGCTCGCCGCCCTGTTGGGGCGGCCCGGCCCGGCGGAGCGACGACCCCGGCGGGGAGCCTTCCGTAGTCGTGCGGGCGACGCTATCAAGGCCTGACGCCCCGTTGGGCCGCGCGCGGCACGACGACGCTCTAGGTTGGACGTATGACCGAGGCGGCGCTTTCCGCGGGAGTGGTGGAGTACGAGGACACGGGCGGCGACGGGCCCGTGGTGGTCCTGCTGCACGGCGTCGCCATGAACGGCTCGCTGTGGCGGCACGTGGTTGCCGGACTCCGCCCGCACTACAGATGCGTCGTGCCCACGCTGCCTCTCGGTGCGCACCGGCGGCCCATGCGTCCGGACGCCGATGTGACGGTCCCCGGGGTCGCCCACCTGGTGGCCGAGTTCCTGGAGGTACTGGACCTCCGTGACGTCACCCTGGTAATGAACGACTGGGGCGGGGCACAGGCCCTCGTCGCGGACGGCCGCGACGGGCGGATCGGCAGGCTCGTGATCACGTCCTGCGAGTCGTTCGACAACTATCCGCCGGGTCTCCCCGGCCGCAACCTGCTCGCCGCGGCGAAGATGCCCGGCGGGCTGCGGCTGGCCTTCGCCCTGCTGAAGCTGAAGCCGATGCGCAGGCTGCCCGTGACGTGGGGCTGGATGAGCAAGCGGCCGGTACCGCACGAGGTGATGGACGACTGGTTCCGGCCGCTGTGGACCTCCGCCGCGATCCGGAAGGACCTCAGGGCGTACGTACTCGGGGTGCCACCCAGGGACGAACTCATGAGGTGGGCGGACGCGCTGCGCACGTTCGACCGCCCGGCGCTCGTCGTGTGGGCGTCCGAGGACAGGGTCATGCCCCCGGAGCACGGCCGGAGACTGGCGCGGATGCTGCCCCAGGGCGAACTCGTCGAGATCGCCGACAGCTTCACCCTCATCCCCGAGGACCAGCCGCAGCGGCTGAGCGAAGCCATCAGGGCGTTCGTACCACTGTCCTGACGGGGCGGGGAAAGGCGGGGGAGGCGCGTCCGGGCGGGCAACGGTGCGGCCGGCGGGTTGCGGGCACGCGGTCCCCACCGGCCGGACGGGTCGCCGGTCCGTGCAGAGCGGGCCGAGAACATCAGTGGTCTCGAACGGGTGATGGCCGACTGGACCCCGGAGGAGGTCGCCGGGTTCGCCGCGTACCTCAAGCGCCTCAACAGCGACATCGAGAACCTCGACGGCCGGCCCTGGCCCGCCCGTGACGTGGGCCCCTGCCGCCCCTGACCTCGGGCGGCCCGCGTACGCCGTCCCGGCCACGGCCTGAAGCTGATCTACGGCCGCGCTTAAGAAATCCTCGATGGACCTGAGGCTCTGGATGCGGCACATTTCTTGGTGACGGCAGAGAGTCCGGTGGCAGGCGCTCCGTTCTGTCCCGTCCGCCGTACCCCCGCCACCCGGGCCGCAGGCCGACTTCGGCATCTCCGCGTCCGGGCACTCACCATGCACCAGGACAGGGAGCCGCACCCGTGAAGGCACTCGTGAAGCACAAGGCCGAACCCGGACTCTGGCTGATGGACGTGCCGGAGCCCGAGACAGGGCCCGGAGACGTGCTGATCAAGGTCCTCCGCACCGGGATCTGCGGCACCGACCTGCACATCCGCAACTACGACGGCTGGGCCCAGCAGGCCGTGCGCACCCCGCTGATCCTCGGGCACGAGTTCGTCGGCGAGGTCGCCGGGATCGGCGCGGACGTCGTCGACATCAAGGTCGGCGACCTGGTCAGCGGCGAAGGCCACCTGGTGTGCGGCAAGTGCCGCAACTGCCTCGCCGGCCGCCGGCACCTGTGCCGCTCCACCCTCGGGCTCGGCGTCGGCCGGGACGGGGCGTTCGCCGAGTACCTCGCGCTGCCCGCCTCGAACGTCTGGGTGCACCGGGACAAGGTCGACCTCGACATCGCCGCGATCTTCGACCCGTTCGGCAACGCCGTGCACACGGCGCTGTCCTTCCCGCTGGTCGGCGAGGACGTGCTGATCACCGGAGCCGGGCCGATCGGCATCATGGCCGCCGCCGTCGCCCGCCACGCGGGTGCCCGCAACGTCGTCATCACCGACGTGAGCGAGGCGCGGCTGGAGATCGCCAGGAAGGTCGGGGTGGACCTGGCCCTGAACGTCGGCACCGAGACCGTCGCCGACGGCCAGCGCCACCTCGGCCTGCGTGAGGGCTTCGACATCGGCCTGGAGATGTCCGGGCGCCCCGAGGCCATGCGGGACATGATCGCGAACATGACGCACGGCGGACGGATCGCGATGCTCGGCCTTCCCGCGGCGGAGTTCCCGGTCGACTGGTCCCGCATCGTCACCTCGATGCTCACGATCAAGGGCATCTACGGCCGCGAGATGTACGAGACCTGGTACGCCATGTCCGTACTCCTGGAGGGCGGGCTCGACCTCGCCCCGGTGATCACCGGACGGTACGGGTACCGCGACTTCGAAGCCGCATTCGATGACGCCGCGAGCGGTCTCGGTGGCAAGGTACTGCTCGACTGGGCCTCCTGAAGCTCCTCGCACGCACCCCCGTAACCATCTGGGAGACATCCTCAATGTTCGATTCCGTACGCGACGACCTGCGCACGACCCTCGACGAGATCCGCGAAGCCGGGCTCCAGAAGCCCGAGCGGGTCATCGGCACCCCGCAGTCCGCCACCGTCGCCGTCACGTCCGGTGGCCGCGCCGGCGAGGTCCTCAACTTCTGCGCCAACAACTACCTCGGCCTCGCCGATCACCCCGAGGTCGTCGCCGCGGCCCACGAGGCGCTGGACCGCTGGGGCTACGGCCTGGCCTCCGTCCGCTTCATCTGCGGCACCCAGGAGGTCCACAAGGAGCTGGAGCAGCGGCTCTCGGCCTTCCTCGGCCAGGAGGACACGATCCTCTACTCCTCCTGCTTCGACGCCAACGGCGGAGTCTTCGAGACCCTGCTCGGCCCCGAGGACGCGGTGATCTCCGACGCCCTCAACCACGCCTCCATCATCGACGGCATCCGCCTGTCCAAGGCCAAGCGCTACCGCTACGCCAACCGCGACATGGCCGACCTGGAGCAGCAGCTCAAGGAGGCCTCGGGGGCACGGCGCCGCCTCGTCGTCACCGACGGTGTCTTCTCCATGGACGGATACGTCGCCCCGCTGGCCGAGATCTGCGACCTCGCCGACCGCTACGGCGCCATGGTGATGGTCGACGACTCGCACGCCGTCGGATTCGTCGGCCCGGGCGGCCGGGGCACCCCCGAACTGCACGGCGTCATGGACCGCGTCGACATCATCACCGGCACGCTCGGCAAGGCCCTGGGCGGCGCCTCCGGCGGTTACGTCGCGGCCCGCGCCGAGATCGTGGCCCTGCTGCGCCAGCGCTCGCGCCCGTACCTCTTCTCCAACTCGCTCGCCCCGGTCATCGCCGCCGCCTCCCTCAAGGTCATCGACCTGCTGGAGTCCGCGGGCGACCTGCGCGAGCGGCTCAACGCCAACACCGCGCTCTTCCGCTCCCGGATGACCGAGGAGGGCTTCGACATCCTGCCCGGCGACCACGCCATCGCCCCCGTGATGATCGGGGACGCGGCGAAGGCAGGCCGGATGGCGGAGCTGCTCCTCGAGCGCGGTGTGTACGTGATCGGGTTCTCCTACCCCGTCGTCCCGCAGGGGGCCGCGCGCATCCGCGTCCAGCTCTCCGCCGCCCACTCCACCGAGGACGTCCACCGGGCCGTCGACGCCTTCGTCGACGCGCGCAAGGCGCTGGAGGCGTAACAACTCCCGCGACCAGGGACAATGGGGGCATGATCGATGCACGGCGGCTGCGCATCCTGCGTGCCGTGGCCGACCACCGTACGGTGACTGCCGCGGCCGCCGCGCTCTACCTCACCCCCTCGGCGGTCTCCCAGCAGCTCGCCGCCCTGGAACAGGAGACCGGCCACCGGCTCGTCGAGCGTGGTGCGCGCGGCGCCCGGCTGACGACGGCGGGCGAGATCCTGCTGACCCATGCCAACGCGGTGCTCGCGCAGTTGGAGCGGGCCGAGGCGGAGCTCGCCGACTACGGCGCGGGTGTGGCCGGCACCGTCACCGTCGCCGCGTTCGCGACGGGCATCGGACTCGTCCTCGCGCCCGCGATCGCCGAGCTGTCACGCACCGCCCCCGGCATCCGGGTGCGGGTGCAGGACGCGGAGGGTGACGCCAGCGTGCCGATGGTGCTGGACCGCCAGGTCGATGTGGCGGTCGCCGTCGAATACCGCGGCGCCCCCGGCGAGGACGACCGGCGGCTGACCCGGGTGCCGCTGTACTCGGAGCCCTTCGACGCGGTGCTTCCCGCCGGCCACCCCCTCGCAGGGCAGGAACAGGTGGCCGTCGGGGACCTCGCCAAGGACGCCTGGATCGGCCCCTACCCCGGCAACCCCTGCCATGACGTGGTGGTCCTGGCCTGCGAGCTCGCCGGATTCGCACCCCGGCTGGAACACTCGTCGGACGACTTCCACGCGGTGGTCGCGCTGGCCGGGGCGGGCGCCGGGGTGGCGCTGGTTCCCCGTTCGGCGCTGCGCGGCACCGAGCCGGCCGATGCGGTGGTGCGCCCGGTCGAGGGCGTCGCCCCGACCCGGCGGGTCTTCGCCGCTGTGCGGCACGGGGCCGAGGGCCATCCGCTGATCAAGCCGGTCCTGGACGCGCTGGCGGCGGCGGCCGGACCGGCGTAGGACCTCACCCCGCGTCGACCACCTGGACGCCGGGGGCGAAGTGAGCGACCGCGGCGGACAGCGCGTCCCGGTCGAGGCGCCAGCCGCTGACGGCCCGTGAGGCCAGGGCCACGTCGGCGGGGACTTCGGGCGCCAGCGCCCGCATCGTGGCCCGGGCGGCCCGGCCCTGACCGGGGCCCGGCAGCGGGCCTGCCTCCGGGCGGCGGGCGACCCCCACCCAGGGGATGCCAGCGGCCGAGTGCTGCCGCCAGAGGACGACAGCCGTGATGTCCTCCCAGGGAACATGGGCCGTGGTCGCCTGGTAACGCGCGGGCGATCCGCCGAGCAGCACCCCGGTCCCGTCGACCCGGAAAGCCACCTTGCGGCTCACGGTCGTGAAGGCAAAGAAGACTCCGCCACCGCCGAACAGGACAAGTCCCAGGACCCGCTGGACCAGCGTGAAGTCGGCCAGCGCCAGGAACACGGTGAACAGGGCTGACCCGGCCAGCACCCCCAGACTCCTGCGGTCCACGCCGTACCGCGCCTCGTACACCGGAGCCGCGCTCTCTGCTGGCATGCGGCGATTATGGCGAGTTGAGGTGCCGTTCGGGAAGAGCGAGGACTCACGCGGGCTCCAGCAGGTCCCACCGGTTGCCGTACAGGTCCTCGAAGACGGCGACCGAGCCGTACGTCTCGTGCCGCGGCTCCTCCAGGAAGCGGACCCCGGCCGCCAGCATCCGCTCGTCGTCGCCCGCGAAGTCCTCCGTGTGCAGGAAGAAGCCGACGCGACCGCCCGTCTGCGCCCCGACGCATCCCAGCTGGGCGTCGTCCCTGGCCTGGGCCAGCAGCAGTCCCGTGCCCGTCGTGCCGCGCGGCCGCACGACCACCCAGCGGGTGCCGTCGCCCCGGTCCGTGTCCTCCACCAGCTCGAATCCGAGGGCGCCCGTGTAGAAGGACAGGGCTTCGTCGTAGTCGCGGACGACCAGCGTGACCAGGGCGATGTGGGACATGGGGATCCTCGTCCTCGGAGTGGGGGAGAGATTGGTTATACGTAACACTAACGCGGGCCCGGCTCGGACGGGGACAATGCGCGCCATGGACACGAGTGACATCGCTCTGGCGGACCGGGCCCGGCGCCTCGCAGCGGACGGCGACCGCCGCATCCTCGGCATCGCCGGCCCACCCGGTGCGGGGAAGTCCACCATGGCGGCCCGGATCGTCGACGAGCTGGGCGGTCTTGCCGTGCTCGTGCCGATGGACGGATTCCACCTGGCCGGGGCGGAACTCGAACGCCTCGGGCGGAGCGGCCGTAAGGGTGCTCCCGACACCTTCGACGCCTCCGGCTACGCGGCGCTCCTTGCGAGGCTGAGGAATCCGCGGGAGCCCGGCCCGGTCTACGCACCCGCCTTCGACCGGGCCCTGGAGGAGCCTGTCGCCGGTTCGGTGTGCGTCCCCCGTGAGATCCCGCTCGTCGTGACCGAGGGCAACTACCTGCTCCTCGACGAGGGCCCCTGGGCCGCGGTGCGGGGGCTGCTCGACGAGGTGTGGTTCGTGGACGCCGACCCGCGCGAGCGGGTGAGCGGCCTTGTGGAGCGGCATGTGCGGTTCGGCAAGTCACGCGCCCACGCCGAGCGATGGGTCGCCGGCTCCGACGAGCGCAACGCCCGGCTGATCGAGCGGTACCGCGACCGCGCCGACCTCGTCGTACGACGTCAATGATCCCCGGCGCCGAACCGTGCACCACGCTCGCGTGCGGCGGGGCTGACGGGCAGGATGCTGTGTGCCGCATCGCCCCGCCAGGAGGTCCCATGCCCAGCTCCGCCCAGCCCGCGCCCTTCACGGCCGAGGACTACCGCGCCCGGATGGCCCGCGCGGCGGCGTCCGCCGACGCCGCCGGACTGGCGGGGCTCCTCGTCGCCCCCGGCCCCGACATGGTCCACCTCACCGGCTACCGGCTGCCCGCCGACACCGAGCGCCTCACCATGCTCGTCCTGCGCGCGGGACACGATCCCGTCCTCGTCGTACCGGCACTGGAGGCGGCGGACGCGGCACGCGCCCCGGGTGCGCCCGCCCTCACCCTGCGCGAGTGGACCGATGCCGCCGATCCGTACGCGCTGACGGCCGCGCTGCTCGACCGCAAGGGCCGGTTCGGGATCAGTGACAACGCCTGGGCGCTCCACCTGCTGGCGCTCGGCAAGGACCTCCCCGACGCCTCCTACGTCTCCCTCACCGACGCCCTGCCGATGCTCCGCGCCGTCAAGGACGCGGCCGAGCTGGAACGGCTCGCGGCGGCAGGGGCGGCCGCCGACGCCACGTACGAGGAGATCCTGAAGGTCCGCTTCTCGGGGCGCCGGGAGAGCGACGTGGCCGCCGACCTCGCGGCCCTCCTGAAGCAGCACGGCCATTCCCAGGTCGACTTCACCGTGGTCGGCTCCGGACCGAACGGCGCGAACCCGCACCACGAGGCCGGCGACCGGACCATCGGGACGGGCGACATGATCGTCCTGGACTTCGGCGGACTGAAGCACGGCTACGGCTCCGACACCTCCCGCACGGTCCACGTCGGTGAACCCACCGCTGAGGAGCAGCGTGTCCACGACGTCGTGCGGGAGGCGCAGGAGGAGGGCTGCCGTGCGGTGCGGCCCGGGGTGGCCTGCCAGGACGTCGACCGGGCGGCCCGCGCCGTCATCACGGAGTCCGGCTACGGCGAGCACTTCATCCACCGCACCGGCCACGGCATCGGCGTCACCACACATGAGCCGCCCTACATGATCGAGGGCGAGGAGCAGCCGCTCGTGCCCGGGATGTGCTTCTCCGTCGAGCCGGGCATCTATCTCCCGGGCCGCTTCGGCGTCCGCATCGAGGACATCGTGACCGTCACTCAGGACGGGGGCAGGCGGCTCAACACCACCTCACGTGAGATGGCGATCGTGGAGTGACGGCCCGTCCGGCGTCACCCCGCTTCGGTCCGGCGCGCCCCAGGGTGACCGCGCTGTTCAGTCGTCGGCCACCACCACGCAGGATTCCGGCGGAAGGTGCAGCAGCCCGTCCACGCCCGGAGCCCCGACCGGATCCCAGGCGGCCAGCACCCGGACCGCACCCCGGCGCCGTCCGGCACCCAGCGGGATCGCGGCCGGCTTCCCCGACAGGTTGACCGCGATCCGCAGCTCGCCCCGCCGGCAGACGAGCCAGCGTGCCGCCTCGTCGAACGCCACCCTCACCGACGCGAGATCGGGGTCGGAGAGGTCGGGCAGGGCGTGGCGCAGGGCGATCAGCTCGCGGTACCACGCCAGCAGCCTGGTGTGCGGCTCCCGCTCCGGTTCGCTCCAGTCGAGGCAGGACCGTGCCCAGGTGTCCGGGTCCTGCGGGTCAGGGATCTCCTCCTCGGTCCAGCCGTGCTCCGCGAACTCGCGGCGCCTGCCGTCGCGTACGGCGCGGGCGAGATCCGGATCGGTGTGGTCGGTGAAGAACTGCCACGGTGTCCGGGCGCCCCACTCCTCGCCCATGAAGAGCATCGGGACGAACGGCCCGGTGAGCACCAGCGCCGCCGCACACGCCTGGAGCCCGGCCGGGAGCGTGGCGGCGAGCCGGTCGCCGAGGGCGCGGTTGCCGATCTGGTCGTGTGTCTGGGCGTAGCCCACGAAGCGGTGGGCGGGCGTCCGGGTGACGTCGACGCGGCGGCCGTGCGTACGGCCCCGGAAGCTGGAGTACGTGCCGTTGTGGAAGAACGCGCTGGTCACCGTCTTGGCCAGGGCTGCCAGCGGAGCCCTCGCGAAGTCGGCGTAGTAGCCCTGGGATTCGCCGGTGAGAGCGCTGTGCAGCGCGTGGTGGAAGTCGTCGTTCCACTGGGCGTGCAGACCGATGCCGCCCTCGGTGCGGGGCGTCGTCGTCCGGGGGTCGCAGAGGTCGGACTCCGCGATCAGCCCGAGCGGCCGCCCGAGCTCCGAGGCCAGGGCGTCGACAGCGGTGGAGAGCTCCTCCAGGAAGGTGAGTGCGCGGCCGTCCGCCAGGGCGTGCACGGCGTCCAGGCGCAGGCCGTCCAGACGGTAGTCCCGCAGCCAGGCGAGCGCGCTGCCCAGCAGGTAGGCCCGGACCTCGTCCGACCCCGGTGCGTCCAGGTTGACGGCCGAGCCCCAGGGTGTGTGGTGCGTATCGGTGAAGTACGGGCCGAAGGCCGGGAGGTAGTTGCCCGAGGGGCCGAGATGGTTGTGGACCACGTCCAGGACGACCGCGAGGCCCATTCCGTGCGCCGTGTCGACAAAGCGCTTCAACGCGTGCGGGCCGCCGTACGGCTCGTGCACCGCCCAGAGCGACACTCCTTCGTACCCCCATCCGTGGGTTCCCGGGAACGGGCAGACGGGCATCACGGACACATGGGTGATGCCGAGGTCCACGAGATGGCCGAGCCGCGCGGCCGCGGCGTCGAAGGTGCCCGCGTCCGTGAACGTGCCGACATGGAGTTCGTACAGGACGGCGCCGGGCAGGCCCCGCCCCGCCCACGTGGTCCGCCACGCGTAGGCGTCCTGGTCGACGACCGCGCTCTCGCCGTCCGGTCCGTCCGGCTGGCGCCGGGAACGGGGATCGGGCAGCACGGGTCCGCCGTCCAGCGAGAAGCCGTACCGGTCGCCGTCCGCGGCCTCCGCCTCGGCGGTCCACCAGCCTGCCCGCAGCGGGTCAGGCTCCATCGGGCCGCGCCCGCCCGCCGTGCACAGCACCACGGACCCGGCCTCGGGGGCCCACACCTCGAACTGCATTCACCACTCCTGTCCATGAACGTGATGCCTCACCGGAGGCCCCATGATCGGCGGATTTCGCACGCACGGCCCCGGGACACTGGAGCGAGCCCGCACTTGGCGATTAAGGTCTGGCCCTGATCATTGCCCTACCAGGTTCTGCCCATTCGCGGCGAGCCCGGGCAGTAGTACAAGGTCCCCCTTACGGCTGCTGGAGGCCGAGATGACCGTGCCGACGTTCCCACCCGGATTCCTCTGGGGTGCCTCCGCCTCCGCTTTCCAGACGGAGGGGGCCTTCGACGCCGACGGGAAGGGGCCCTCCGGCTGGGACGCCTTCGCCGCCCAGCCCGGCCGCATCAAGGACGGCACCGACACCACCCGGGGCACCGGCTTCCACGAGCACTACCGCGAGGACGTCGCCCTGCTCGCCGGACTCGGCGCCGACGCGTTCCGCTTCTCCATCAGCTGGCCCCGTGTCGTGCCCGGCGGAAGCGGCTCTCTCAACCCCGCCGGGCTGGACTTCTACGACCGGCTAGTCGACGAGCTCTGCGCGCACGGGATCACCCCGGCCCCGACCCTCTACCACTGGGACACCCCGCTCCCGCTCGACGAGGCGGGCGGCTGGCTCAACCGGGACACCGCCTACCGCTTCGCGGAGTACGCGGGCATCGTCGCGGAGCGCCTCGCCGACCGGGTACCCATGTGGATCACCATCAACGAGCCGGCCGAGGTCACCATGCTGGGCTACGCGCTCGGCGAGCACGCCCCCGGCCGCACCCTCCTCTTCGACGCCCTGCCGGCCGCGCACCACCAGCTCCTCGCGCACGGCCTTGCCGTGAGGGCGCTGCGCGCCGCGGGAGCGGGCAACATCGGCATCGCGCTCTCCCACTCGCCCGTCTGGACGGCGGGGGACTCGGACGAGGACCGCACGGGCGCCGAGCTCTACGACACCCTGACCAACTGGCTGTTCGCCGACCCGGTCCTCACCGGCCGCTATCCCGACGAGGGCTTCGCCGCCCTCATGCCCGGTCCCGTCGAGGACGACCTCAAGGTCATCTCGGCCCCTCTCGACTGGTACGGCGTCAACTACTACAACCCGACCCTCGTGGGTGCCCCGCGGCCCGAGGCGCTCGACTCCTTCTCGGGGTACTCCATGCCCGAGGGACTCCCCTTCGGCATCAGGGAGATCGAGGGGTACGACACCACCGACTTCGGCTGGCCCGTCGTCCCCGAAGGGCTCGCCGAGACGCTCGGCGGGCTGCGTGACCGTTTCGGCGACCGGCTGCCGCCCGTCTACATCACGGAGAACGGCTGCGCGGTCGACGAGCCCGTCGCCGACGGCCGCCGCATCGCCTTCCTGGAGGGACACCTGGAGGCTCTGCGGACGGCCATCGACGCGGGCGTCGACGTACGCGGCTACTTCACCTGGTCGCTGACCGACAACGTCGAGTGGACCGAAGGGGCCAGCAAGCGGTTCGGCCTGGTCCACATCGACTACGAGACGCTGCGGCGCACCCCCAAGGAGTCGTACGCCTGGTACCGCGACGTGATCAGAGCCCAGCGCACCGCGGGCACGCCGGAGGCGGCGCTCACCCCAGGTGGACACGCTCCTGCGTGACGCGGTGGCCTGCGCGGGCGAACGCGGCGGCCACCGGGGCGTCGCCCCGGTCGGGCGCTCCCTCGGCGCGAGCGGTTCGCCCGCGCCGCCGGTACGTGCACGCGCCCCGGCCGGTGCGGGACAACCCAGGCGCAGGGGACGGGATTTGCAGTCTCCGACGCAGGTCAGGGCCACCGATACCGGGGTTCTTCTGGACACCTCCGGCCTGTCGGCCCGACAATCGGCAGTGTGACGTCCTCCTTCGAGTCCCACACGTACCCCGCGCGGTTGTCCGACGCCCAGCGCGACCGTGTCCTCGGTGTGCTCAGGGACGGCGCCGCCCAGGGCAAGCTCTCCCACGACACTTTCCTGCGGCGCATGGAACTCGCCCTGGTCGCCCGGCGCCCCGAGGACCTGGCGGCGCTGACCTCAGACCTGGATTCCGGTGGGCGCTGGACCCGCGGCCTCTTTCGCGCCGTGGGCGGCGTCTCCGCCTTTCCCGCACGGGTGCGCAGGGCCTGGCAGTCGGAGCGGCTGCCCAAGCTGATGCTGCCGATGCCGGGGCCGCACCCCCTGCTCATCGGCCGCGACCCGGGCAACGGACTCCGGCTCAGCCACGAGACGGTGTCACGGCTGCACGCCGAACTCACAGCGCACGCCAGCCGGTGGATCCTGCGCGACCTGGGCTCGACGAACGGCACCTGCGTCAACGGACAGCGGGTCGTCGGATCGGTCGTGGTGCGCGACGGCGACCAGGTGAGCTTCGGCCGGATGACGTTCCGGCTCACCGTCTCGCCCCCCGTCCCACCAGCCTGAGAGCGCGCCCCGCGCCGGCGGGCGGGCCACGACCGGCCGCAACACCGCACGAGCCTGCGGGCGCCGGGGCACACCGCCCCGAGTCCGCTCCGGCCGGCTCAGCCGCGTCCGGGAGAGACCTGACCGCCCGCCCTCACGAGCAGCGCCACTGGGCGCTCGGCGAAGAGCTCCGCAACCGGGACATCGGGGCCGGTGAACTCACCGCCCGGTGAGAGGAGGTCGGTCCACGGACCCTCGCCGGGCAGCGTCAGCACGGTGTCGCGCCAGCCGCCCTCCTCGTCGAGCCGAAGCGCCAGCCGCGTCACCGCGGTGACCACCTCGCCGGACCGGCAGAACGCCAGGCAGTGGGCAGCCGCCGGGCCCCGCGCGGACACCGGGGCGTAGGTACCGGACTCGCCGAAGACCTCGGGGCGTTCCCGGCGCAGTCGCAGCGCGGCCACGGTGAGCGCCGCCTTCTCGTCACCGCCTCCCGAAGGCCTGCTGAACGGCCGCCGGTTGTCCGGGTCGACGAGCGCGATGTACTCCCGCTCCGTGCCCTGGTACAGATCGGGCACGCCCGGCATCGTCAGGTGCACCAGCGCCGCTCCGAGGACGTTGGCCCGCACGAAGGGCGTCAGCTCCTGCGCGAACCGGGTCATCAGCGCCCGCGCCTCGCCCGCCTCGCTTCCGGGACCCGCCGCGACGAAGTCGGTCACCGCACGCTCGTACGCCGGATCCGGCTCGGTCCAGCTCGTGAACAGGCCAGCCTCGCGCACGGACTTCAGCAACGCCGGCTCCAGCCTCCCCGCCATCTCACCCACTGCCAGGCCGGCGCAGCCGTACGCGGACTGCCAGGCCTGCCAGGCCAGCTGCGGGTCGGGTGCCGGCACGGTCGCCGCCCTGGACAACTGCTCCACCAGTGACGACCACCGTTGCGGGCACTCGGACAGGACCGCGATCCGGGCCCGCACGTCCCCGCTCCGCTTGGTGTCGTGCGTGGTCAGGACCGTGCCGGTACCGGGCCAGTCCCGGCTGATTCGGGCCGCGAAGGCGTGGAACTCCTCCGGGCTCACCGCCGGCTGCCCCGGGTCGCCGCCCACCTCGGTCGCCGAGATCAGCGGGACGTAGCGATAGAACGCCGTGTCCTCCACCGACTTGGCGTGGAGGGCTGAGGCCGTCTGTGCGAACCGTGCGCAGAACGAGGCGTGTTCCGGCCCGTCGCCCAGCCGTCCCAGCGCGAGGTCCCGCACCACGTCGACCGCGTCCGCCTCCTGGGGTACGGAGAACGCCGCCTTGGCATCGCGTACCGCCTCGGCCGGCAGCGTCGACTCCGCGACCTCCGTGAGCGGCCCTCCGGCCGTGACGTACGGCCGGTAGACGGGGACCCGCACCAACAGCTCGCGCACCGCCGTGTGCAGCGCCCACGGTGCGTGGTCGCGGGTGGCGGGACTCCCCGCGCAGACCTGGACGGCGAGACGCGTCAGCCACTGCGTCTCGGCGGCCAGTTCATGGGTGACCACGCGGTACGCCGCCCTGCGGACGGTAGCGGTCCAGTAGCCGCCCCGGTCGCCCGCAGGGCCCGCGAAGTCCCGGTAGCGGCCGAGCAGGTCCGCCGCGCCCATCGGATCGGTGAACAGGCCGTCGATCCGGTGCAGCGCGTCGTACCCGGTCGTTCCCGCGACCGCCCACGCGGCGGGGAGGACTTCGGCTCCGGTGAGGATCTTCTCGACCACCGTCCAGCGTCCGCCGGTGGCCTCGCCCAGCTGCCCCAGATACGCCTCGGGATCGGCCAGTCCGTCCGGATGGTCGATGCGCAGCCCCTCGACTACCCCGTCGCGGACCAGTTCGAGGATCTTGCCGTGGGTGGCGGCGAAGACCTCGGGATGCTCCACCCGGACGCCGATCAGGTCGGAGATGGTGAAGAAGCGCCGGTAGTTCAGTTCGGTCCTGGCCAGCCGCCACCAGGCGAGACGGTAGTGCTGGGCCGCCAGCAGCTCGGGCAGCGGGAGGTCCGCCGTGCCTTCGCGCAGCGGGAACTCCAGGTCGGCGTAGCGGAGCACGGGCGTCCCGTCGTCCCGGGAGGCCCGCTCGAAGCCGGCGCTCTCCTCGCCGACGCGCCCCGCGAGCACCGGCAGCAGGACCTTCCCGCCGCCGGCCTCCCAGTCGATGTCGAACCAGCGGGCGTACGGGGAGTCCGGGCCCTCGCGCAGCACCTCCCACAACGGCAGGTTGTGGCGGGGTGCGGCGGCCATGTGGTTCGGCACGATGTCCAGGACCAGCCCGAGGCCGTGGGCCCTCGCCGCGGCGGACAGTTCCCGCAGCCCCTCCTCACCGCCGAACTCGGCCCGCACCCTGGTGTGGTCCACGACGTCGTAGCCGTGGCCCGATCCGGGCACGGCCTCCAGGACGGGCGACAGGTGCAGATGGGAGACGCCGATCTCGGCGAGATACGGCACGGCGTCCGCGGCGGCGGCGAACGGGAAGTCCGGTTGGAGCTGCAGCCGGTACGTGGCGGTGGGCGTCATGGAGTGGTACGTACCCAGCCGGGCGGCTCTCTCCCACCTTCTCGGCCACCCGGCACCGGCCGACGGCCTCCGCCCCGCCCCCGGCACTCCATCGGCCTACGCCGGGCGTTTCAGCACACTGAGACTCCGGCCGAGCAGAGTCACCCGCTCACCCGCGGACACCTTGGGCCCCGCACCCGGCGGCACCCCGTCCGGTACGGCCGTGTCCACGACGACCTGCCACTGCTTGCCGTGGTTCATCGGCACGGCGAACTCCAGGGTCTCGGCACCCGCGTTGAACATCAGCAGGAACGAGTCGTCGGAGATCCGCTCACCCCGGGGGCCGGGCTCGGAGATCGCGTGGCCGTTCAGGAAGACCGTCATCGCCTTGGCGTGCGCGGCCTGCCAGTCCCGCTGGGTCATCTCCTCACCCCTGGGGGTGAACCACGCGATGTCGGACAGCTCGTCGTGCGTGCCCTCCACCGGACGGCCGTGGAAGAAGCGCCTGCGCCGGAAGACCGGGTGGTCGCGCCGCAGCCAGACCATCGCCCGGGTGAACTCCAGCAGGCTCGTGTCCGAGCCTGCGCCGGCGTCGTTGTCGTCCTTGTCCTCGGTGCGCGTGGCGGCGGCCGGGTCGGGCCAGTGGACCCAGGAGAGCTCGTTGTCCTGGCAGTAGCCGTTGTTGTTGCCCCGCTGGGTCCGCGCGAACTCGTCGCCGTGGCTCAGCATCGGCACCCCCTGGGACAGCATCAGCGTGGCGATGAAGTTGCGCATCTGACGGCTGCGCAGCTCCTGGATCTCCTTGTCATCGGTCTCGCCCTCCGCGCCGCAGTTCCACGAGCGGTTGTGGCTCTCGCCGTCCCGGTTGCCCTCGCCGTTGGCCTCGTTGCGCTTCTCGTTGTACGAGACGAGGTCGTGCAGCGTGAAGCCGTCGTGGCAGGTCGTGAAGTTGATCGAGGCGAGCGGGCGCCGGCCGTCGTCCTGGTAGAGGTCCGATGATCCCGTGAGCCGTCCGGCGAACTCTGCGAGCGTCCGGGGCTCTCCCCGCCACAGGTCGCGGACGGTGTCCCGGTACTTGCCGTTCCACTCGGTCCACAGCGGGGGGAAGTTGCCCACCTGGTAACCGCCCTCGCCCACGTCCCACGGCTCGGCGATCAGCTTCACCTGGCTGACGACCGGGTCCTGCTGCACCAGGTCGAAGAACGACGACAGCCGGTCGACCTCGTGGAACTGGCGCGCGAGCGTGGCCGCCAGGTCGAAACGGAAGCCGTCCACGTGCATTTCCGTCACCCAGTACCGCAGCGAGTCCATGATCAGCTGCAGGACGTGCGGGGACCGCATGAGCAGGGAGTTCCCTGTGCCCGTCGTGTCCATGTAGTACTTCTGGTCATCGGCCAGGCGGTAGTACGAGGCGTTGTCGAGCCCGCGGAAGGAGAGCGTCGGGCCGAGGTGGTTTCCCTCCGCCGTGTGGTTGTAGACCACGTCGAGGATCACCTCGATGCCCGCCTGGTGCAGCGCCTTGACCGCCTGCTTGAACTCCAGCACCTGCTCGCCCCGGTCGCCCCACGACGCGTAGGCGTTGTGCGGCGCGAAGAAGCCGATGGTGTTGTAGCCCCAGTAGTTGGCAAGGCCGGCGTCGGCCAGCCGGTGGTCCTGGACGAACTGGTGCACCGGCATCAGTTCGATCGCCGTCACCCCCAGTTCGGTCAGGTGGGCGATGATCTCCGGATGCGCGAGCCCCGCGTACGTGCCGCGCAGTTCCTCGGGCAGACCCGGGTGGAGCATCGTCAGGCCCTTCACATGGGCCTCGTAGATCACCGTGCGGTGGTAGTCCGTACGGGGGCGGCGGTCGTCGCCCCAGTCGAAGTAGGGATTGACCACGACCGAGCTCATCGTGTGGGGCGCCGAGTCGAGGTCGTTGCGCTCGTCCGGCTTGCCGAACGGATAGCCGTACACCGCCTCGCCCCACTGGATCTTCCCGGAGATCGCACGGGCGTACGGGTCGAGGAGCAGTTTCGCCGAATTGCACCGCTGCCCGTGCTGCGGCTCGTACGGGCCGTGCACCCGGAAGCCGTAACGCTGTCCCGGCATCACTCCGGGCAGATAGGCGTGACGGACGAAGGCGTCGGTCTCGCGGAGTTCCACCGCCGTCTCCGAACCGTCGTCGTGCAGGAGGCACAACTCGATCCGGTCGGCAGCCTCGGAGAAGACCGCGAAATTGGTTCCGGCGCCGTCGTAGGTGGCACCGAGGGGATAGGCGTGTCCCGGCCAGACCTGCATAGATAGGACTCTTCCACTTCTGATCCGGGTGCTGGGGGTTTTCGCCCCGATACTCCCCGAAAGACGGTCCTGTACCTAGTACGTCGGCCGGTGCGGCCGGGTCCCGTCGGCACGATCCCACCGGGCCGGTCAACCTGGGACACCTCGGTGTCGCCCGGACAGGGGTCACGGGCCGCCCGACAACTCCTCCGTCCGGTATGCGGCATGCGAGAGGGTGCACAATCACTATGAACCATCTCACTCCACCCGATCTCGCCGCAAGGAACAAGCCTGATTTCTCGAGGAGTTGAGTGAGGAGCCTGTGCATCCTGCTGCACCGGCTCCCGCTTGCGGAGTACCCTTCCTTGATCGTTGGTGGGGGAGTGGAAGGCGGTACGCGGGTGAGCTCGGGAGGATTCGAGCTGCCCCCAGGTGACGCAGGTCACGAGGGGGAATCGACCGATGCCCAGCCGGGGGCGGTCTCCCTCGCACAGCCCATGGAGATCGGCGCCGAGCTGGACTGGGACGCGGACTCCTGGAACGAGGTGCGTACGCGTGCCCAGCGGGCGGGGCGTGCGTACATCTGGCTGAATCTGGTGGAACAGCGGCTGCGTGCCGTGGTCTCCGCGGTCATCCGGCCGATCTACGAACCGGTGCACGGTGAGGACTGGGTGGTCGCCGCCGCGGGACCAGCGGGTCAGGAGTGGGTGCAGCGCGCGGTCGCGGTCCGCGAGGTCTCCCGCCGTAAGGGCTATCTGCTCGACCCGGCCGACGACAACGTCCTCAGCTTCCTCACGCTGCCGCAGCTCCGCGAGCTGATGGTCCAGCACTGGCCCTGCTTCGAGCCGTACTTCGACGACCGCCGGGAGGTGGAGCTCGCGCTGGACGAGCTGGAGGTGGCGCGCAACGTCGTCTCCCGCAACCGCGCGCTGAACGAAGCGGTCCTCGCGCAGGCGGAGCGGGCCTCCGCTCGGCTCCTGGAGATCCTCGGCAGCGGGGCCGCCGTCCCCTCCGCCGACCGGCTGCCCGTGGACGCGGTGGAGGAACTCGTCGGCGACCGCTACGCCGACGTGGTGTCCGTCCACCCCGACCGGGTCCGGCTGCAGCGCCAGCTCCCCGCCGAGGACCTGTTCGGCGGCGCCCGGCGGCTGGACGCGATCGGCATCGGGCTCAACCTCCTCACGCAGAACTTCTCCGGGCGCCGCCTGGTCCGCCTCGCCGAGTCCGGCTGCCGGGTCCGGCTGCTCTTCATCAACCCGGCGAGCAGCGCGGTCAAGCGCCGGGAGCGCGAACTGGGCCTCAAGAAGGCCGAGCTGAGCCGCTCGGTGGAGATGAACATCCTCCACATGCGACGGGTCCGCTCCAAGCTCCGCGACCCCGGCGCCTTCCAGATCCACGTCTTCGACGAGACGCCACGCTTCACGGCCTATCTGGTGGACGGCGACGGGCCCGACGCGGTCGGAGTCGTCCAGCCCTATTTGCGGCGCGCACGCGGCATGGAGGCGCCCGTGCTGGTGCTGCGGGGCGGCGGGCGCGCGGTGGTCCGGGCGGGGCAGGACAGCGAGCACGGTCTCTTCGAGACCTACCGCGAGGAGTTCGAGTCGGTCTGGACGGACTCACGGCCCGTCTCCTGACACCCCCTCCTGCGTTGTCAGTGGTGCGTGCGAGGGTGGTCGTCACTTGGGGGGAAGCACCACAGAAGGAGGTACGGGATGAGCTGGATCAGCGGCCCGTTGATGTCGTTCGACCTGGAGACCACGGGGACGGATGTCGAGACCGACCGTATCGTGACGGCAGCGGTCGTCCGGCTGGAGGCGGACGGATCCGTCTCGGAGGAGCGGACCTGGCTGCTGAATCCCGGTGTGGCCATACCCGAGCAGGCATCGGCGATCCACGGCATCTCGACGGAACGCGCCCGCGAGCACGGGCTGCCGGCCGCCTCCGCGATCGAGGAGATCACGAGGGCGGTCGCCGACGGGCTGCGCTCGGGGACGCCGCTGGTGGTGATGAACGCGCGCTACGACCTGTCGCTGCTCGACCGTGAGTGCCTGCGGTACGGGGTCGAGTCGGTCAGTGAGCGGCTGGGCGACGAACCTTCACCCGTCATCGATCCGTTGGTGATCGACAAGCACGTCGACAGGTACCGGAAGGGGAAGCGGGCCCTCCACGCGCTGTGCGCCCACTACGGGGTGTCGCTCGACGACGCGCACGACGCGAGGGCGGACGCTGTGGCCGCCGCCCTCGTGGTGCGACGCATGGGGGAGAAGCACGAACCCGTCGGAGTCATGCCGTTGGAGGACCTGCACGGTCTCCAGGTGCACGCGGCAGCCGAGCAGTCGCTCTCCCTGCAGGCCTATCTGCGGCGCACGGCGGATCCGGCGGCCGTCGTCGAACCGGCCTGGCCGCTCATCCCTCGTATGCGATGACTCCGGCCGTCACCGCTGTCCGGTAGGGACCCTGTTCGCCGGTGTGGCCGACCCGACGTCGTGGCCTCGGAGGGCCGGAGGTCAGTTCCTGGCCGGGGAAGCCGTTTCGTCGGCCTCGATGTCGAAGTTGATCTTGCCTCCCTCGACCGAGGTGACCTTGACCGACACACCGAGCGTGCTGCCCTCCTTCGCGGTGAGCGTGCAGCGGGTGGTGGTGCCGACCTTCCCGGCAGGGTCCTCGGGGCAGGCGATGTCCGGCTTCGGCTGGCCCGTTGTACTGGCGAGCTTCTCGGCGACCGTGTTGGCCAGCTTGCCCGAGGACAGCTTCGGATCGGAGCTTCCGACGCTGACCGACCCGGAGCAGCCGGCGTGCAGCACGCCGGCTGCCGCGGCGGAGAGGCTCCATGTCGCTGCTGTGTTCAGGCGGACTATGGGCATGGGGGGAATCCATTCCGGGTGATCATGAGAGGAAGATGCCGGAATCATACGCAGCACCGTACTGCCGGGAGGTCGAAGAAGAATCGACGGCCGCCCGCTCAGAGCTTGCCGAAGATCACCCCGCGCCAGGTCCAGCCCGCTTCGACGGCGGTGTTCCGCAAAGGGCCGGTCAGCTGAGCGCTGTCGAAACTGAACGTCTCCAGCGCTTCGAGGCGGCCGTTCTCCCCTCGTTGGAGAGACCACCGGCGGGAGACGGTCCTGCCCGCGCCGCGCCCGTACTCCGCCGAGGCCTGGAGCCGCGGAGGATTCCCGACGCGGGTGACCTCCCACTGCTCCTCGACGGCACGTACCTCAGGGACATCCTCGGCCAGGCGCATCCGGATCCGGATGGCGTGCGTCAGCCGGGACCCGATGAAGAAGGTCTGCCAGGCGGGCTCGGCGAGCCGCCACTCCGCCACCAGATCGGCGCCGTGCGCTGCGCCGTCGTTGATGATGTACGGGACATCGGGCCCGTTCAGACCGAGCAGGGCTGTCCGCAACTCCTCGGCCGGTCGTGGCACGACCCCGTCCTCGGGGCGCTTGGTCCCGGTCAGCATGTCGAAGAATCCCATGAGGTCAACCTATGAGGGGTCGGATTGCGGGTGCAAGGAAGGCCGTCCCGGCGGGGACATCCTAGGAAGCCGCGTCGGCGTCCGGGCGGACGGTGCGCACGAAGTCCCTGAAGTCCTCCAGGACGGCGAGGTGCTGGGACGCGGTCACGGTCAGGATCAGACGGATCACCGCCCGCTTGCTCGGGTCCGTGACGTCCAGCAGGGACAGGTAGACCTGTGACTGCACGAGGTCGCGGAGCGAGCCGCCGGCGACGGCCGAGAGTGCCAGGGTCTGGGTGAGGCCAGGAGCATCCGCGGAACCGACCTCGCGGCGTTCCACGACCGCGACCGACGCGGCGGACCGGCGCAGGTTCTCCACCGATTCGTCGGCGATCTCGGGGAGCGTCGCCTCGTCCGGGCGGAACTCGCCGTCGATCGTGATATTCGCGGTGAATCCCTCATCCGGATGCGGGTGCAGCGCGACGAACGCCGAGCCCGGCGCGCCCACTCCGTCCGGCGGTGTGGCGCGCCAGCCGTCCGGCAGTTCGAACGCGATCGGTACGGGCAGGGTGGTGGTCATCCCAGTTTCTCCTTAGGGCAACGGTGTGCTTGCGGCAGCGGGTCCGTGGTCATGAGTGTCAGAAGATGCTGCCGATTCCGTCGCCTACCCAGTTCGCCGCATCGCCCACGGTATCGACGACCTTCCCCGGGTCGACGGTGAACTCGAAGCCAACGGCGCCACCGAGGGCAGGGGAGATGCCCACCTTCGGGCCGAAGTGCCATACGCCGTTGGCGTCCTGGCTGGCGTTCAGACTGGCCTCCGCGCCGGGACCGGCCCAGCCCTCGGCCGTGGCACCCGCACCGATTCCCCCGACGTCCGCGCCCGCGCCGACGCTACCCCTAGCTCCGGCGAAGGCCTCGGCGCCCACGTTCACCCCGTCCAGGCCCGCTTGCGCGTTGACACCGGCCCTCGGCGCCCGCCATGGCCTCCGCCCGCCCGTACACCCCCACAGGGCCGGCGTCGGCGGTGCCGTTTGCCGAACCCTCGCCACCCGCGAAGGCACCGGCCTCGGCCTGGACGCCCTCATTGGTGATGCCGGCGGCCGCCGAGGCCTTGGCGCCCGCATAGGCTTCGGCCTCTCCGGCCAGTTCGAACGGACCGTTGGTGAGCGTGCCCTCAGCTTTGGCGCGGCCCAGGTCGGCGTGTGCCTCCGCCTCGGCCAGCTTGCCCTTCCCGATGTTCGGACCGCTGGCCTCCGCCCCGGCTCCCGGTCCGGACGCCTCGGAGTCGGCCTCGGAGGTCCATCCGTCCTTCTTGCCGGGCTTGGGGTCGAGCTTACCGGCCTTCGCTAGATCGCCCTCGGCCTGCGTGTTGAACCCGCCGATGCCGATACCGTCGAAGGAGACATCGCGCGTCGCGCGGGACAGCGCCCGCTTCACGCTCTGGTCGGCGGCGTCGACGGCCTTGACCGCCTTGGCTATCTCGCCGGTCCAGCCCTGCGCCTTCACCCGGGCATCGGCCGGCGGTCAGCGTCATGGCGGTCCCCGTCACATCCCGTCGAAACTGCTGGGGAGCCGTACGGAGTTCGCCTGGGCGCCGTTGGCGAGGTCCTGGTTGTGGAGGATCTCCTTCGCGCCCTTCAGCCCGTTCAACTCCTGCTGCAACCGTGCCATCAGCCGGTTCGCCTGCCCCTGCCAGGCGCCCAGGGCGTCGGAGACGCCCTGGTCCGAGGCCCAGGCGGAGAGGCCCTTCAGCCCGGTGTCCTGCTTGATGAGGGGTCTCGAGGGAGCCGTGGACGGGGCGAGGAAGGGCGTCTGTACCGTTCCACTGCCGGCCGCCATGCGCCCGGCTGCCAGGGTGTCGGGCATCAGATGCCCTTCCATGTCCGTCGACGCGCGCTTCTTGTCGCTCGCCGAGCTCGCGAGCTTCTGCTCGCCGCCTTCTCCGATTCCCATGGGCAACCCCCGTTGCAATCAACACTGTTCGGCCTCATGGCCAAGAGGCATAGTACGGATGGATCATCGGGCACCGGACCAGCACCCCCCCGCCCGCTCAGAAGGGGTACCAGCGCACCTCGGGGTCGTCCTCGCGCAGCGAAGCCACTCTGCGGCCGAACTCCGTCAGCGCCTTGGGGTTCACCGCGGCGTGCTGGGAGACCCAGGCGCAGCTCGCCGTCTCCCGGGCGCCGCGCAGCACCGCGCATCCCTCCCAGGCGCGCACGTCCCAGCCGTACGCCTCGGTGAAGGCGTCATAGGTGTCGGCGGGCAGGCCGTAGCGGTCGCGGGAGAGCGCGAGGACCACCAGATCGTGCTCGCGCAGATCGGCGGAGAACGTCTCCAGGTCGACCAGGACCGGTCCGGCGGGGCCGATGTGGACGTTCCGGGGAAGGGCGTCACCATGAATGGGGCCCGGCGGCAGGTGGGGGGCCAGGGCGGCCGCCGCCTTCGCGAAACCGTCGCGTCGGTCCCGCAGGTAGTCGGCGTCGGCGGGATCGATCGCGTCGCCCGCGAGTTGAAGCCAGCGCTCGACCCCGCCGAGCAGCTCGCGGCGCGGGAGCGTGAAGTCATCAGGTGCGGGCAGGGCGTGCACCTGTGTGAGCAGCGGAGCCAGGTCGCGTGGCAGCGGCGGGCGTACGGCGTCCGGCAGCCGGTGCCAGAGCGTCACAGGGTGCCCCTCAACCAGCCGGGCGTCCGGTTCGGCGGCACGCACGGCCGGCACGCCCGACGCGGCCAGCCACCGGGCCACGGCCACTTCGCGAGCGGCCCGCTCCAGCAGCTCCGGATGACGGGTCGCGTCCCTGCCGACCTTGACCACCACGTCACCGTCGGCGAACACCGCGTTCTCGCCCAGCGCGAGGAGCTCGGCGCCGCCCGGCAATCCGGCGGCGGTCAGAACCTCGCGTGCGCGCATCTCGTCCATGGCCGGATTTTCTCATCCCCGCAGGCCACCTTGACGAACAGTCGGCCCGTCAGCACGATGACGGAGGCCGCCCAGGCGGCCATACGGGTATGAATCCGATCCAATCGGGCAGAGGGGGCGAATTCATGGTATTGGCGACCGCAACGACGCGGTCCGGGCGCAAAGTCCCACAGGAAGGGCCGCGCGTGCGCCCCGGACGGGACGCGGCGACGTGGTTCCTGGTACTGCCCGCGCTGATCCCGATCCTGATCCTGAGCGTCGGTCCCCTGCTGTACGGCATCGCACTGGCCTTCACGGACGCGCAGTCGGGCCGCACCCGCGCCACGCAGTTCGTCGGCGTCCTGAACTTCCAGGACCTGCTGCACGACGGCCTGTTCTGGGAGTCCTTCCGGATCGGACTGCTGTGGGCGGTCGGCGTCACGGTGCCGCAGTTCGTCCTCGCCCTCGGCCTCGCGCTGCTGCTCGACACGAACCTCCGGATGCGCTGGCTGGCCAGGGCGCTGGCGATCATCCCCTGGGCGATGCCCGAGGTGGTCGTCGGCATCATGTGGCGCCTCGTCTACAACCCCGACGCGGGCATCCTGAACGAGACGATCCGCGATCTCGGGCTCGGTGACGGCGGGGACTGGCTGACCGGACTCGCCACCGCGCTGCCCGCCGTGATCGTCGTCGGCATCTGGGCCGGCATGCCCCAGACCACCGTCGCTCTCCTCGCGGGCCTCCAGAACACGCCGCACGAACTCCATGAGGCGGCCGCCCTGGACGGAGCCGGCGCCTGGCGCCGCTTCCGGACCGTCACCTGGCCCGCCCTCAGACCGGTGGCACTTGCGATCAGCGCCCTGAACTTCATCTGGAACTTCAACTCCTTCGCCCTGGTCTACGTCCTGACCAGCGGCGGACCCGGCGGACGCACCCGGCTGCCGATGCTCTTCGCCTACGAAGAGGCTTTCCGCTACGGACAGTTCGGCTACGCCGCCGCCATGGGGTGCGTGATGGTCGCCGTCATCTCGGTGATCCTCGCGGTCCACCTCGCCGGCCGGCTGAGGGGAGGCGAGGACGCATGAGCCTGCGTACGGGCAGAACCGCGCGCGCCGGGCAGTACGCCGCGCTCCTGTGCTACCTCGTCTTTCTGGCCTTCCCCTTCCTGTGGCTGATCTCCACCGCCTTCAAGCCGGCCCGGGAGCTGGGGTCGCTGCACCCGACCTGGATCCCCCGGGACCCGACCCTGGACAACTTCCGGCAGGCCTTCGACGAACAGCCACTGCTCGGAGCGGCGGCCAACTCGCTCACCGCCGCCGTCTGCGCGGCAGTGATCGCCGTGGTCATCGCCACACCCATGGCCTACGTGATGGCGCGTCACCGGGGACGGCTGTCCACGTCCGCCACCGGGTGGGTCGTGATCAGCCAGGCGTTCCCCTTCGTCCTGGTGATCATTCCGCTCTTCCTCGTACTCAAGAACCTGCATCTGATCAACTCACTGTGGGGGCTGATCCTGGTGTACGTCGTCTGGTCGCTGCCCTTCGCCCTGTGGATGCTGGCCGGATACGTCCGTGCCGTGCCGCCCGAACTGGAGGAGGCGGCGGCGGTCGACGGGGCCGGGAAGGCGCGCATCCTCCTCTCGGTCACCGCGCCGCTGCTGGCCCCCGGGATCGTCGCCACCGCACTGTTCGCGTTCATCACCGCGTGGAACGAGTTCTTCTTCGCCCTCGTGCTCCTCAAGACCCCGGAGAAGCAGACCTTGCCGGTCGTCCTCACTCACTTCCTCGGCGCGGAAGGGGTGGCCGACCTGGGTCCGCTCGCCGCGGCCGCGTTCCTCGCCACCCTTCCCTCACTCGTCCTCTTCGCGGTCATCCAGAAGCGGATCACGGGCGGCCTGGCGGCCGGGGCGGTGAAGCACTGATGCGCCGGCTCCGCGCGGTGGCCACGGTGTTCGCCACCGCGTTCGCCCTCCTGCTCTCCGGATGTTCCGGCGACGACGGAGGCGGCACGGACGGCGACGGCACGGTCCGGCTCAGCTTCCAGTCGCTCGCCTGGCAGAAGGAGTCGGTGGAGGCCAACCGGCAACTCGTCCGCGAGTGGAACGCCGGCCACCCGGACGTCCAGGTCGACTACGTCCAGGGCAGCTGGGACAACGTCCACGACCAGTTGCTCACCTCCTTCGAAGGCGGTGAGGCGCCGGACATCATCCACGACGCCTCCGACGACCTAGCGGACTTCGCGTACGGCGGCTACCTCGCCGACCTGCGCACCCTCCTGCCCGGCAGGCTGACCGAGGACATCCCGGAGCAGTCCTGGGCGACCACCACCTTCGGCGACGGCGTCTACGGGGTCCCGTTCCTCCAGGAGCCCAAGGTCCTGATCGCGAACAAGAAGATCCTCGACTCCTCGGGCGTACGAATCCCGACCCCTGAGGAGCCGTGGACCTGGACCGAGTTCCGGCAGGTGACCGCCGAGCTGACCGGGAAGGGCAGGTACGGCGTCGCCTGGCCGCTCAAGGAGCCGGTCTCCGTCACCCTCAACCTGGGCCTCTCGGCCGGCGGGCAGCTCTTCCACCGCGGCGCGGACGGCAAGGTGGCGATCCGCTTCGACGAGGGGGACGGGGTCATGCCGCGTACGGTCCGCGACCAGGTCGGCTCCGACGGCAGCGCGGCGCGGACCGCACTGGGCATGGGAGGTTCGGACACGCTCCCCGGCTTCTTCGGCGGCAGGTACGCCATGGTCCCGCTGGGCTTCTCCTACCGCCAGCAGGTGGTCGAGCAGGCTCCCGAGGGCTTCGAGTGGACGGTTCTGCCCACGCCTTCGGGCAGCGGAGGGCTCGCCCAGGGCGTGAGCCCGCAGACCCTCTCCGTCGCGGAGGAGAGCCCGCACAAGCAGGAGGCCGCACAGTTCATCGACTTCATGCTGCGCCCGGCGAACATGGTGCGTCTGGCCAAAGGCGACTGGATGCTGCCGACCGGCACCGAGGCCCTGGCCGACCCGGCCCTGCATGTGGCGGAGAACGGCTGGGCGACGGGGACGTCCCTGGCCCGAGCACTGCGTCCGGCCCCCGCGCAGTCGGTGCGCGGGTACCCCGAGTGGAAGGACAAGGTCGCCACCCCAGCACTGCAGGAGTACTACAGCGGGGCGATCGGCGCCGAGGAGCTGGAGAAGCGTCTGGTCGACGACGGCAACAGGGTGCTCGACCGATACCAGCGCTGATCCGAGACGGACCGCTGCCGGTGCTGATCCGAGTCCGGCGGCGACTTTCGGCTTCGTGGGTCCGGCCGCACCGTCGCACCTGAAGCAGCTAGACGAGACGTATCGTCTCGCTTATCGTCGGAGTCATGACACCGACTCCGCGTGCCCACATCGCCATGTTCTCCATCGCCGCCCACGGGCACGTGAACCCGAGCCTCGAAGTGATCCGGGAACTCGTCGCTCGTGGGCACCGTGTCAGTTACGCCATCCCGTCCTCCTTCGCCGAAAAGGTCGCCGCCAGCGGGGCCGACCCGGTGATCTACACCTCGGTGCTGCCCACCTCGCCGGAGGGCTGGGGCAGCGAACCCATCGATCACTTCGAGCCGTTCCTGGAGGACGCCGTCCAGGCACTCCCGCAGCTGGCCGGTGCGTTCGACGGCGACGAGCCGGACCTCGTCCTGCACGACATCACCGCGTACCCGGCCCGGGTCCTCGCCCACCGTTGGGGCGTGCCCGCCGTCCAGCTCTGGCCCAACCTGGTCCCCTGGGAGGGCTATGCCGAGGAGGTGGGGGAGCCCGCGACCGCCGCACTGAAGCAGACCGACCGGGGCCGCGCCTACTACGCGCGCTTCGCGGACTGGCTCGCCGGGAACGGCCTCGGCGACCTCTCGTCCGACGACTTCGTGGCCCGGCCGCGCCGAGGTCTGGTGCTGATCCCGGAAGTGCTCCAGCCGAACGCCGACCGCGTGGACCACGACAGGTTCACCTTCGTCGGAGCCTGCCAGGGTGAGCGCGCCGACCAGGGCGAGTGGAAGCGGCCGGCCGGCGTCGACAAGGTCCTGCTCGTCTCGCTCGGTTCGTCGTTCACGGGCGAGCCCGCGTTCTACCGCGCGTGCGTCGAGGCCTTCGGCGACCTCCCGGGCTGGCACGTCGTACTGCAGATCGGTGCCCACGTCGACCCCGCCGAACTCGGACACGTGCCGGCCAACGTCGAGGTGCACTCCTGGATTCCTCAGCTGTCCGTGCTGAAGCAGGCGGACGCCTTCGTCACCCACGCGGGCGCGGGCGGCAGCCAGGAAGGACTCGCCACCGGTACGCCGATGGTGGCGGTTCCGCAGGCCGTCGATCAGTTCGGCAACGCGGACATGCTCCAGTCGCTCGGAGTCGCCAGGCACCTGCCGAAGGAGGAGGCGGACGCCGCGGCTCTGCGCGCCGCCGTCCTCGCCCTGGTGGCCGACCCTGAGGTGGCCGCAGAACTCGCGCGCCTGCGGGAGCGGACGCGGGGGGAGGGCGGCGCGCGGCGGGCGGCCGACCTCATCGAGGCCGAACTCCCGTCCCGGTAGGTCCGCGAGCCGTGCGCCGCAGCGTTCCTCCGCGTGGGGTCACCGTCCGGTGGCGTGCTGGGGGCAATCCAGCCGCTGCGGAACTAGACTCCGTGGGAGCCCGAGCAGCTCCAGCTCGACGTCGACTTGCTCCTCTCGCAGATCGAGATGCTGGCGATGTCACTGTCGTAGTCCGCGCTGGCGGAGGACCCGGCCGCTGTGGTCAGCTGGGGATAGCTGTTGTTCGCCAGGTGGATCTGAACCTTGGCCGAATCGACCGCACCGTCGTAGGGGCGGCTGATCCAGGCCCAGCTGGCCCTGCCACTGCCCGGACAGTTGTCCACCTGGACCTGCGTCTTGCCGTAGCTGAAGTACTTGGTGCAGCCCTGCGTGGTCGGGCCTCCGTCGGCAGCAGCCGGCGAACCCGCGACGGCGGTCAGTGCCCCAACGCTGAGGATCATGGCCGTGCCGAACTTGAACAGCTTGCTGGGGCGACGCTCAGTCATTTGTTTTCCTCTGGTGTATCAAGAGTCACTCGGTGCTTCCACGGGCAAGCCGTTTCCGCGTTCCGGTCTTCGTTCGGAGCACGGCGTGAAAGGGTGACAGAAAAAACGTTTCTGCCGCCCGCGGCCAGTCATGCGAACCGCACTGGCGTGACCGCGATTGACTCGTCAAACGTGTGATTGACGAGGCAAGCGTACGTTTGTACTGATGCGCCGTCAATCTTGGTTGCCAGAAGAGTCGCAGGGCCCCGACGTCCCGGGCGGGGCCTACGGAGACCGTCGGAGTCACACGCGCCCGAGGGCTTGCGCCCGCTGACTGCCACTCAGCTGGTACTTCCGGCTGGACGCGTATGTGCCGTTCGAGGTTCGGGCTCCGGTCGGCTGCCCGCGTGACCGCGCCGAGAGGGTCGGCCGAGCCACGCCTCCGGGCGCGGTACGTGACCGAGTAGCGACTGTTCGCCGGTCGCGACGGCCGTACGGGCGGACTTTCTCTGCGCACAGGTGTGAGTGCGGGGTGTGCCGCAGGCGATCTGCGCCGACAGAGTCCTCACCATCTGATTGCCAGCCAACTCAACCACGTGCACGACCCGTTGTCCCACGACGGACCCGGGTGCCAGAGCCCCCGGGGTCCGAGTGCCGCCCCATGGGTGGGGGTGAGCCTGGCGGTGATGCCTGATATCACCTGGAGTGCGGCAGTTCTCTGTGGCGAAAGCTTGCCGACTGCGTGACGGCTGCATGAAGGTCTTGATCTGTGCGCGTCAATCGAGCAGTGTTTCGATCCAGCCCCCGGAGATCATCCGGCCGAGGGTCAATCCCCCCACAAAGAATGACGAGGAGACCCCTCTTCATGGCAACTCACAAGCGCGCAGGGTCGCTCAAGCTACCGCGTCGATAACGGCAGTGGCGGCCGTAGCCGGCGTCACCCTCTTCACCACCCAGTTCGCCGGAGCCGCTCCCGCTCCCGCGATGGGCACCGTCTACGGCGCCGACGCGGCCTCGGCCGTCTCCGGCAGCTACATCGTGATGCTGGACAAGAAGACGGACAAGGCCGAGCTCGCCCAGGAGTACGGCGGCAAACTGAAGCGGAACTACAGCTCCGCCATCAACGGGTTCTCCGCCAGCGGCCTTTCGGACACCGAGGCCAAGCGCCTCGCTGCCGACCCGGCGGTGGCCAAGGTCGTCCAGAACAAGAAGTTCCACATCGACGCCACGCAGGAGAACCCGCCGTCATGGGGCCTGGACCGGATCGACCAGGCCGAGACCGCCGGGGATGGCGCCTACACCTACCCCGACGCCGCGGGTGACGGCGTCACCGCCTACGTCATCGACACCGGTGTCCGCATCACCCACAGCGACTTCGAAGGCCGGGCCACCTCGGGATTCGACGCCGTGGACAACGACGAGGACGCAGACGACGGCAACGGACACGGCACGCACGTGGCCGGGACCGTCGCCGGTGCCGCGCACGGCGTGGCGAAGAAGGCCAGGATCGTGGCCGTCAGGGTCCTGGACGACGCGGGCTCGGGCACGACCGAGCAGGTAGTCGCCGGTATCGACTGGGTCACCGCGAACCACAAGGGGCCGTCCGTCGCCAACATGAGCCTGGGCGGGGGCGCCGACCCGGCGCTCGACGCCGCGGTCCAGAAGGCCATCGCCTCCGGCGTCACCTTCGCGGTCGCCGCCGGCAACGAGTCGAGCGACGCGGGGGAGGGCTCGCCCTCCCGCGTCACCGAGGCCATCACCGTCGCCTCGTCCACGAAGGGGGACGAACAGTCCTCGTTCTCCAACTTCGGTTCCGTCGTGGACATCTACGCCCCCGGCTCGGACATCACGTCCGCCTGGAACACGAGCGACGACGCCACGAACACCATCTCCGGGACGTCCATGGCCACCCCGCACGTCGTCGGCGCGGCTGCCGTGTACCTGGGCGGGCACCCGGACGCCACCCCTGAGGCGGTCGCCTCGGCACTCACCGGGGGAGCCACCCCGGACGCCATCAGCAACGCGACCGACGGAACGGCCAACAAGCTCCTGAAGATCGTCGAGTAGCGGGGCGCGAAGGCCGCCGCGCCCTCCCCCACGGGGCACGGCGGCCCTTGCCGTCGGCAGGGCCTTCCGGCCCGACGCGGGCCGGAAGCCCTAGGGTGGGGGCATGGGCACGATGTACGCGGCGCTGCTGCGCGGGGTCAATGTCAGCGGCCACCGGCGGGTCCCGATGGCGGAACTCCGGACACTGCTCGGAGAACTCGGGCACGAGGACGTCGCGACCTACCTGCAGAGCGGAAACGCCGTGTTCCGCAGTGCGACGGGCGACGAGAACACCCTGGCCGCCGGGCTCGAGCGGGCGATCGAGAAACGGTTCGGCTTCCCGGTCGACTGCCTCGTGCGTTCGGGCGCCTATCTCGCGGGCGTCGCGGACGGCTGTCCCTTCCCCGCCGCCGAGCTGGAACCCAAGCAGCTGCACGTCACCTATTTCGACCAGCACGTCGACGCCGCCCGTTACGCCCCGCTCGACGCCGAGGCGTTCCGCCCCGAGGAGTTCCGGCTGGGTGAGAGGGCCCTCTATCTGTACGCACCCGAAGGGCTCGGCCGCTCCAAACTGGCCGTCGCACTGGGTCGCCCCGCACTCAACCGGGGCCTCGTGGCGACGAGCCGAAACTGGAACACCGTGGTCAGACTTGTGGAAATGACGCGTGACTGAGCCCTCGCCCGCCGTTGCCTCGGCCATCGAGGGCGAACTCCGTCGTCCCGATCCCGCGGTCCTGACCTCCGCGGACCAACTCGTCGCACTGCTTCGCCCCGACTTTCCGGGAGACCGGTACCGGTGGGCGGCTGTGGAAAGCGGGACACGGTCATCGCCATGCTCTCGCCGTTCATCGGCGATCCTTTCTCGATGATCCGTTCGCCGAGGTCTGAGCGTCCGCACCTGGAGCCGCTCGGTCACCCTCTCTGCACATGCCGCGCCCGCGTCGCAAGAGTGCGTCCTCGGTCCGATTCGCGCGCCGGGCGCGGCCGGTTCTCGCCGGAAAGTCTGATTCCGGCCAACTGGGGTGCCCGGGCAAAACGCTGGTAAAGAGCCTGAACGGACAGGGTGCCGAAGGCTCCGCTCCGGGCTGCCGAGGACTTCGGGCGCCCGGCTCCCGGGCCGTCGTGGTGTGTGTGAACGCGATGGGCGTAGACAGGAACCGACGTCCGCTCGCCGCTTCACGCTTTGCTGCAATTCGCTGGCCCGCTCCGTTCGATGAGCGGACGCCGACGTTCGGAAGGCACCTCCACGCATCGCGGGGTTCACGGTCCGTTCTCCGCCACGGTCCGGAAGGGGGCCTTGCCACCGGCCCAACCGGAGCCGAGTATTCGGGGCGTGCGGTTGGCAGGTCCACGACCAGACCCACCTGGCCGCGGAGAACCGCACAGCACTCGGTCCGCCCACCCAGCTGACCGGACACCCCCCAATACGGAGGATCCTGTGACCTTCAAGCGCTTCGCCCCCCTCGGTTCGCTCTCCAGACGCGCTCGCCTCATCGCCGCGACCTCAGGTCTGGTCACCGCCGTGGCGCTTGCGGCCCCCACCGCCGTGGCCCAGGCCGCATCGGACACCGTGACGAAGGCGGAACTCACCACGGCCAGTTCGGCCGTACGCGGCGCCGACATCGCCGGCACCGCGTGGTACACCGACGCGAGCACCGGCAAGCTCGTCGTGACCGTCGACAGCACGGTCAGCGCCGCCGAGATCGCCACGATCAAGAAGTCGGTCGCCGACTCGGGCGCGAAGGCCGACGTCAAGCACACCGACGGCACGTTCAACAAGCTCATCGCGGGCGGACAGGCCATCTACGCAGGCGGCGGACGCTGCTCGCTGGGCTTCAACGTCCGCAGCGGGAGCACCTACTACGCGCTGACCGCCGGGCACTGCACCGAGATAGGCAGCACCTGGTACACCAACTCGGGCCAGACCACCCTGCTCGGCACCCGGGCCGGCACCAGCTTCCCCGGCAACGACTACGGGCTGATCCGGCACTCGAACTCGGCCGCCGCCGACGGCCGTGTCTACCTCTACAACGGCAGCTACCAGGACATCACCTCCGCCGGTAACCCCACCGTGGGGCAGTCCGTCAAGCGCAGCGGCTCCACCACCGGCCTCCACAGCGGAACAGTCACCGGACTCAACGCGACGGTCAACTACGGCGGCGGCGACATCGTCTCCGGTCTGATCCAGACCAACGTCTGCGCCGAGCCCGGCGACAGCGGCGGCCCGCTCTTCTCCGGCACCAGGGCACTCGGTCTCACCTCGGGCGGCAGTGGCAACTGCAGCTCGGGCGGCACCACGTTCTACCAGCCCGTCACCGAGGCGCTGAACGCCTACGGCGTCAGCGTCTTCTAGGCACCCACCCCTTCCCGACGGGCCGCGCTCCCCGAGCGCGGCCCGTTGCCGCGTCACCGCAGAGGGGACGCGGGGCGCTGATCCATGACCTTGCGCAGGTGACACCGGGCCCGTGATGCTGGGGCGGTGCCAGGACAGCGCAAGCGGAAGCGTCAGCAGCGGGCAGGGACGTCAGCCGATCCAGGAGACGGGCACTGGCAGGTGGTCTTCGAGACCCAGGACGAGTTGGAGTGGCGTACTCACCTGAGGGATCTGCGTGCCCGTCCGGAACGGATCGACGCGGCCGGGCTCCGGATCGACACCCTCTGCGGACGCCTGACGCATCCGACCACCTACCGGTTGAGCCTGTTCATGTCCGGACCTGCGGGCGACCCCGGCCCGGACCGGGACAGCCCTTAGGCGCTCATCGACCCCGGCACCGCGACGCGCGCCACGTCGTACCGGGCGAGCAGCAGCCGGGCGAGCGCGGGGGACGGTCCCAGTACTCCGGCCAGCACATCGGCCCCGGCCTCCTCCGCGCCCGCGGCGATCCGGTCCGGAAGACGGCCGGGGGCGATCACGTACGGGGCCACAGCGACCCGGCCGATGCCGTCGGCCCGGAGCGAGCGCACCACGTCGGCGGTACCCGAGAAGCCCTCGGCAGTCACAGCGGAGGCGAACGCAGGCCGCACGGCGCACCAACCGGTGTGCCGCAGCTCCCGCGCGATTTCAGCGATCACTGCGCTCGCCTCCGGGTCCGTGGAACCCGCCGACGCCAGGACGAGCCCGGTCGTGGACCTGTCGGCGGGCGAGAGTCCCGCTTCGGCGAGCCGCTCCTCCAGCGCCGCGTTCAGCAGGGGTGACGGGCCGAGGACCCCCGCCTGGGTGATCCGCAGCCTCGGGAGCCGGGTCCGTGCCTCGTGCAGCACGGCGGGAATGTCCGTCTTGGCGTGGAAGGCGCGGGTCAGCAGCAGCGGTAGCGCGACGACCTCGTGCGCCCCCTCCGAGGCCAGACGCTCCAGGACCCGGGGCATGGACGGGGCGTTGAACTCCAGGAAGCCCGTCTCCACGCGCAGGCCGGGCCGCAGCGACCGTACCCGCGCGGAGAGCGCGTGCACGGTCGCCGCGTGCCGCGGGTCACGGCTGCCGTGGGCGACGACGAGGAGCACGGGTGAAGGCATCGTCGCTCAGCCCTTGACCAGGAGACCGCGGCTGCGCAGGACGCGCCGCTCCAGCGGACTGAAGATCAGCAGGTCGATCGCGATGCCGACGAACAGGATGAGCAGGATGGCCAGGAAGATCCCCGGCATGTCGAAGTTGTTCCGGCCGTTCTCCAGCAACTGACCCAGGCCAAGGCCAAGATCGGGCGAGGACGCGATGATCTCGGCGGCCATGAGCGAGCGCCAGGAGAACGCCCAGCCCTGCTTGAGGCCCGCCAGGTAACCCGGCAGCGCCGCCGGCAGGACGATGTGGACCGTCCCCCGGAGCCCCGTCGCCCCGATCGTGCGGCCCGCGCGCAGGAACAGCGGCGGCACCTGGTCGACACCCGAGACCAGGCCGTTGGCCACGGACGGGACGGCGCCGAGCAGGATCACCGCGTACATCGTCCTGTCGTCCAGGCCCAGCCAGATGATGGCCGGCGCCACCCACGCCACCGACGGCAGGGACTGCAGCCCGGACAGGATCGGGCCGATCGCCGCCCGGACCACCTTCACCCTGGCCACGAGCAGACCGAGCGGTGTGCCGATCGCGACGGCCATCACGAAGCCGAGCAGACCACGCGACACGCTGGTCCAGATGACCTCCAGCAAGGTCCCCTGCGCCCACATCTCGGTCAGGCTGTCCCAGACCGCGGCGGGCGGCGGGAGCTTGTAGTCGTCGGTGACCTTCGCCCAGACGAGCAACTGCCAGACCAGGACCACGAGGACGATCGCGGTGACCGGCGGGAGGACCTTGTTGAGCAGGATGTCGCGGGCCGGAGTCCTGCGCACCTGTACGGCGTCGAGCGCGTCGAGGCCCGCTTCGAGACCGGCCAGGTCGTCGGCCTTCGTTTCAGTGCTGGCCATGTCGGCGGATCTCCCCACGCAGTTGTTCGGTGATCTCGACGGACAGCTCCGCGACGGCGGTGTCCTCGATGCGGCGCGGCTGCTCGATGTCCACCGTCCACTCGCGTGCGATCCGGCCGGGGCGCGACGACAGCAGGATGACGCGCTGCGCGAGCCGAACGGCCTCGCGCACGTTGTGGGTGACGAAGAGGAGCGACGCGTTCGTCTCGTGCCAGATCCTCGTCAGCTCGTCGTGCAGCACGTCCCGGGTGATGGCGTCCAGTGCCGCGAACGGCTCATCCATCAGTAGCAGTTGACTGTCCTGGGCGAGCGCGCGGGCCATCGCCACCCGCTGGCGCATGCCGCCGGAGAGCTCGTGCACCCGCTTTCCGTACGCCCCGCTCAGGCGCACGAGTTCGAGCAGCCGTTCGGCCTCCGGACGGCGGTCCGCCTTGGGCACCCCGCGCAGTCGCAGGGCCAGCTCGATGTTCTTGCCCGCGGTCAGCCACGGGAAGAGGGCGTGCTCCTGGAACATCAGGGCCGGCCGCCCGCCGGGGGTCTCGATGGACCCCGCGGTCGGGCGGTCGAGCCCCGCGACGAGGTTGAGCAGGGTGGACTTACCGCACCCGGAGGCTCCCAGGAGGGTGACGAACTCGCCCGGAGCGACATCGAGCGTGACGTCGTCCAGGACGAGCTGCTGTCCCGAGGGTCCGGCGAAGGACTTGGAGACATGCGTGATGCGAGCGGCGTACTCGACCGTTGCGCGGTCCGCGGCCTTGGTGAGGGTGGTGGTCGCCATGGTCGTCACCTCCTGGGAAACGTCAGGAATCCTGGTGCGGTCGGGTGGGCTACTTGGCGCCGAGACCGGCGTCGGCGACCTCGGGCCGTCCCGCGGCCTTCAGGATCTTGTTCAGCGGCCGCAGGTCGTAGATGCCGTTCAGGTCGGGCTTCTCCAGCAGACCTGCCTTCACCGCGTGGTCCGCCTGCGCCTGGAGCGTCGCGGCCAGCGGGTCGTCGGTGATCTGGATGGACTCCCACGCCGGATCGAGGACCTCGGCGGACAGGGCCTTGCCGCTCAGCTTCTCCAGAGCGCTGTTGGCCGAGGCCTTCGCCTTGTCCGGGTTGACGTTGATCCACTTGTTCGTGTTCACCGTTCCGCGCAGTACCGCCTCCACGACGTCCGGGTGCTCGGAGAGGAACTTCTGCGACACGATGATGTTCGTGATGACGAACTTGTCGTCCGGCCACAGCTTCGACTCGTCGAGCAGGACCTTGCCGCCCTCGGCGACCAGCTTGGATGCGGTCGGCTCGGGAACCCAGGCACCGTCCAGGGAGCCCGACTTGAAGGCGTCCGGGGTGACCTTGTTGTCCGAGCGCACCACGGAGACGTCGCCCTTGCCGCTCTGGGCGTCGATCTTCCAGCCCCTCTCGCCGATCCAGTTGAGGAAGGCCACGTCCTGGGTGTTGCCGAGCTGCGGGGTGGCGATCTTCTTGCCCTTGAGGTCGCCCAGGGTCTTGATCTTCTTCGGGTCGACGACCAGCTTCACGCCGCCTGAGGCCGAGCCGCCGATGATGCGCAGGCTCTGGCCCTTGGACTTGCTGTAACCGTTGATCGAGGGGGAGGGGCCGATGAAGCCGACGTCGATCGAACCCGCGTTGAGCGCCTCGATCTCGGAGGGCCCGGCGTTGAACGTCGAGGGCTTGACCGTGGTGCCGCCCAGTTCCTTGGCGATGAGGCCCTCCTGGATACCGACCAGGGCGGTGGCGTGGTTAAGGTTCGGGAAGTACCCGATCTTCACGGTGTCCGTGGAGAGCTTCTTCCCGTCGGCGGAGACGTTCGACTTCTCACCGTCGTCGTCCTTCGCCTCGGAGCCGTAGCCGCAGGCGGTGAGCGCCACGGCGAGCAGCGGCAGTGCGGCGGCAGCGGCCAGGCTGCGGCGGATCGTGGTATGGGTGGCTGGCACGGGAGGTTTTCCTCTCGTCGGCCCGGTTCTCACATCCCCCGGAAACCGGGTGGCGCGGCCGGGCGTTCGGCAGGTCTTCGTCTGAACTGGCGGTGCGGGTGGTACGAGCGGGCGCGCGGGCAGTGCGCGTACGTCATCACGAACATCGCCCGACCCCGCCCTGGCCTCCCCCGAGCCCTCGACTTCGCTCGACGAGGGGGCACCCCCACCCGACGGCGCCGCTGCCGACGCGGCCGCCCTCCTTCGCGAAGGTCGAGAAGAAATCGCTGATCATCAGAAGTCCCACTCCGTGTCCTCGGCGGTGGTGTCCGCGTCCGCCTCGGTGACGGCGGCGAACGACGCGCCCGCCATGCCGGCCGACAGCGTCGTGCCGTCGGCGGGGTCGATCAGCAGGAAGGAGCCGGTGCGCCGCGAGTCCGCGTAGGCGTCGAGCGCAAGGGGTACGGCGGCACGGACCACGACCCGGCCGATGTCGTTGGCCACGAGCTGCCCGGGCGCCGGGTGCTGGGACAGGTCGTCCAGCGTCAGGCGCGAGGGGATGTCCTTCACGATCGCCTTGACCGTGCGCGTCGTGTGCTTGAGCAGCACCCGCTGGCCCACGGTGAGCGGCCGGTCCGCCACGTGGCAGACGGTCGCCTCGACGTCCTGCGTCACCGCCGGCGAGTCGCCCACCGGAGCGATCAGGTCGCCGCGCGAGACGTCGATGTCGTCGGCCAGCCGGATCGTCACCGACTGCGGCGCCCAGGCGATGGGGACGCTCTCCCCGAGAGCGTCGATCCCCTCGATCGTCGTCGTGCGTCCGGACGGCAGGACGGAGACGGTCTCTCCCACCCGGAACACCCCGGCCGCGATCTGACCGGCGTATCCCCGGTAGTCCGGGTGTTCCGCGGTCTGCGGACGGATCACGTACTGCACCGGGAAGCGCGCATGGCACTCGGTGAGGTCGTGGCTGACGGGGACCGTCTCCAGGTGCTCCAGCACCGTCGGGCCGCCGTACCAGTCCATGTGGGCGGAGGGCTCCACGACGTTGTCGCCGGCCAGCGCCGAGATCGGGATCGCGGTGATCTCCGAGCCGCCGAGGGAGGCCGCGTACGTGGTGAACTCCTCGGCCATCGCGGCGAACACGGGCTCCGCGTAGTCCACGAGGTCCATCTTGTTGACGGCGAGCACGACGTGCGGGACGCGCAGCAGGGCGGCGACCGCCGCGTGACGGCGGGTCTGCTCGACCACGCCGTTGCGGGCGTCGACCAGGACGACGGCCAGCTCGGCGGTGGACGCGCCCGTCACCATGTTGCGGGTGTACTGCACATGGCCGGGGGTGTCGGCGAGGATGAAGCGACGCCGCGGGGTGGCGAAGTAGCGGTAGGCCACGTCGATCGTGATGCCCTGCTCGCGCTCGGCACGCAGGCCGTCGGTCAGCAGCGCCAGGTCGGGTGCTTCCTGGCCGCGGTTGGCGGAGGCCAGCGCGACGGCTTCCAGCTGGTCGGTGAGGACCGACTTGGAGTCGTGCAGCAGGCGTCCGACGAGGGTGGACTTGCCGTCGTCGACCGAACCGGCCGTGGCGAACCGCAGCAGGGTGGTGGCCGGCAACTGCTCTGTGGTGGTGGTCATGTCTAGAAGTACCCCTCGCGCTTGCGGTCTTCCATCGCGGCCTCGGACATCTTGTCGTCGGCGCGGGTCGCGCCCCGCTCGGTGAGCCGGGACGCGGCGATCTCGGTGATCACGGCGTCCAGGGTGGTGGCGTCGGAGTCGACCGCGCCGGTGCAGGACATGTCGCCGACGGTGCGGTAGCGCACCTGACGCGTCTCGGTCCTCTCGTGCTCCTTGGGACCGCCCCACTCTCCCGCGGTCAGCCACATGCCGGACCGGCTGAAGACCTCGCGCTCGTGGGCGAAGTAGATCTCCGGGAGTTCGATGCCCTCGCGCTCGATGTACTGCCAGACGTCGAGCTCGGTCCAGTTCGAGATGGGGAAGACCCGGACGTGCTCGCCGGGGGCGTGGCGGCCGTTGTAGAGCTGCCACAGCTCGGGGCGCTGGCGGCGCGGGTCCCACTGGGAGAACTCGTCGCGCAGTGAGAAGACCCGCTCCTTCGCCCGTGCCTTCTCCTCGTCGCGGCGGCCGCCGCCGAACACGGCGTCGAAGCGGTGCTGCTGGATGGCCTCGGTGAGCGGGACCGTCTGCAACGGGTTGCGCGTGCCGTCGGGCCGCTCGCGGAGCTTGCCCGCGTCGATGTACGCCTGGACGGAGGCGACGTGCAGACGCAGCCCGTGCTTCTCGACGGTGCGGTCGCGGTATTCGAGGACCTCGGGGAAGTTGTGCCCGGTGTCCACGTGGAGCAGGGAGAACGGGACGGGTGCCGGGGCGAACGCCTTCAGCGCCAGGTGGAGCATCAGGATCGAGTCCTTGCCGCCGGAGAAGAGGATCACCGGCCGCTCGAACTCACCCGCCACCTCACGGAAGATGTGCACGGCCTCCGACTCCAGGGAGTCCAGATGGCTCAGCGCGTACGGGTTGACGGTGCCTCCCGGCACGGTGGCGACGGTGCTCACGCCAGGCCCCTCTCGGTGAGCAGTGCGCGGAGCGCCGCTGCTGACTCCTGCACGGTCTGCTGGTGCGACTCGATCCGCAGATCCGGGGACTCGGGTGCCTCGTAGGGGTCGTCGACCCCGGTGAGGCCACTGAGCTCGCCCGCTGCCTGCTTGGCGTACAGCCCCTTCACATCGCGCACGGAGCACACCTCGACGGGTGTCGCGACGTGCACCTCCAGATAGGCGGTGCCCTCCCGCTGATGACGCTTGCGCACCGCGTCACGGCTGTCGGCGTAGGGCGCGATGACCGGGACGAGGGCCTTCACGCCATTGGCGGCCAGCAGTTCGGCGACGAAACCGATCCGCTGGACGTTGGTGTGCCGGTCCTCGCGGGAGAAGCCGAGGCCCGCGGAGAGCAACTCCCGGATCTCGTCGCCGTCGAGCACCTCGACCCGGTGCCCGTCCGCGCGCAGCCGCCCCGCCAGTTCGTACGCGATGGTGGTCTTGCCGGCGCTCGGCAGACCGGTCAGCCAGACGGTGGCCCCCGTCTCCGTCAAGCTCATCGATGTCTCCTGATCAGTCGTCATCAGCCGTGCAGTCCACACTCGGTCTTGCCGCGCCCGGCCCAGCGGCCGGCCCGGGCGTCCTCGCCCTCCAGCACCCTGCGGGTGCACGGCGCACAGCCGACGGAGGCGTAGCCGTCGTCGAGCAACGGGTTGGTCAGCACGCCGTGTTCGGCGACGTATGCGTCCACGTCGTCCTGCGTCCAGCGGGCGATGGGTGAGACCTTGACCTTGCGTCGCTTCTCGTCCCAGCCCACGACCGGTGTGCCGGCGCGGTTGGGGGACTCGTCGCGGCGCAGTCCGGTCGCCCAGGCCGCGTACGCGGTGAGTCCCTCCTCCAGCGGCTTCACCTTGCGCAGGGCGCAGCAGAGGTCGGGATCACGGTCGTGCAGCCGCGGGCCGTATTCGGCGTCCTGTTCGGCGACCGACTGACGCGGGGTCAGCGTGACGAGGTTGACGTCCATCACGGCGCTGACGGCGTCCCGCGTGCCGATGGTCTCCTCGAAGTGGTATCCGGTGTCGAGGAAGACGACGTCAACACCGGGCAGGACCCGGGAGGCAAGGTGGGCTACGACCGCGTCCTCCATGGAGGAGGTGACGCAGAAGGCCTTGCCGAAGGTGTCGGCGGCCCACTTCAGGATGTCGCCCGCGGAGGCCTCCTCGAGATCGCGCCCGGCCTGTAGGGCCGTATCCCTCAAGTCCTCGTCGGTGAGCCGGCCGGCTCGCAGAGTGTCCGTCATGTCCCGTCTCCTTCAACGTCGTCACGCCGCAGGCCTTGGGTCAACAGGCCCAGGAACTTCAGCTGGAACGCGCGATTGCAGGAAGCACACTCCCAGGCGCCGTGCCCCGCCTCGTGGGGGCGCAGGTCCTCGTCCCCGCAGTACGGGCAGTAGAAGGGCGCCGCTCGCTCGCTCATGACAGCGACTCCGCACTGGCGCGGGCCGCCCAGGTCGCGAAACGCTCGCCCTCCTCGCGCTCCTCCTGGAAGTTGCCGAGCACCCGCTCGACGTAATCCGGCAGTTCGGCCGAAGTGACCTTCAGGCCGCGGACCTTGCGGCCGAAGCCGGCCTCCAGGCCCAGAGCCCCGCCCAGGTGCACCTGGTAACCCTCGACCTGGTTTCCGTCGCCGTCGAGCATGAGCTGGCCCTTGAGGCCGATGTCGGCGGTCTGGATGCGGGCGCAGGCGTTGGGGCAGCCGTTGATGTTGATGGTGAGCGGCTCCTCGAAGTCCGGCATGCGGCGCTCCAGTTCGTCGATGAGCGCGGCGCCCCGCGCCTTCGTCTCGACGATCGCCAGCTTGCAGAACTCGATGCCCGTGCAGGCCATCGTGCCGCGCCGGAAGGGGGAGGCGTTCACCTGGAAGTCCAGCGCCTCCAGCCCGGCGGTCAGGGACGCGACCCGGTCCTGCTCGACGTCGAGGATGAGCATCTTCTGCTCGACGGTGGTGCGCACCCGGCCCGAGCCGTGCGCCTCGGCCAGATCGGCGATCTTGGCCAGGGTGGAGCCGTCCACCCGGCCGACGCGCGGCGCGAAACCCACGTAGAAGCGGCCGTCCTGCTGCGCGTGCACACCGATGTGGTCACGCCAGCGCGACGAGGGCCGGTCCGGAGCCGGCCCGTCCAGCATCGGGCGCTTGAGGTACTCGTCCTCAAGGATCTGGCGGAACTTCTCCGGCCCCCAGTCGGCCATGAGGAACTTCAGGCGGGCACGCGTCCGCAGGCGGCGGTAGCCGTAGTCGCGGAAGATGCCGACGACACCGGCCCAGACGTCGGCGACCTCGTCCAGCGGAACCCAGGCGCCCAGGCGTTCGGCGAAGCGCGGGTTGGTGGAGAGCCCGCCGCCGACCCACAGGTCGAAGCCGGGGCCGTGCTCGGGGTGGTCCACCCCCACGAAGGCGATGTCGTTGATCTCGTGCACCACGTCCTGGACCGGCGAGCCGGAGATCGCGGTCTTGAACTTGCGGGGCAGGTTGGAGAATTCCTTGCTGCCGATGTAGCGCTCGTGGATCTCGTCGACCGCGGGCGTGCCGTCGATGATCTCGTCCGCGGCGATGCCGGCCACGGGCGAACCGATGATCACACGGGGGCAGTCGCCGCACGCCTCGGTGGTGGAGAGTCCGACTGCCTCGAGCTTCGCCCAGATGGCAGGGACGTCCTCGATGCGGATCCAGTGCAGCTGGACGTTCTGACGGTCGGTGATGTCGGCGGTGCCGCGCGCGTACTCCTCGGAGATCTCACCGATGACCCGCAGCTGCGCGGTCGTCAGCCTGCCGCCGTCGATGCGCACGCGGAGCATGAAGTAGCGATCGTCGAGCTCCTCGGGCTCCAGCACGGCGGTCTTGCCGCCGTCGATGCCGGGCCGCCGCTGTGTGTAGAGGCCCCACCAGCGCATGCGCCCGCGCAGGTCGTTCGGGTCGATGGAGTCGAAGCCGCGCTTGGAGTAGATCGTCTCGATACGCGTCCGCACATTGAGACTGTCGTCGTCCTTCTTGAACTGCTCGTTCCCGTTGAGCGGCGTGAAGTGACCCATGGCCCACTGACCTTCACCACGGTGACGTCCGGCCCTGCGGCGGGGCGTGGCGGTAGCAGGCTTCTCAGGGATGGCGGCCATGGCTATACGTCCTTCGGGACTGTCAGGAGGGCGGCTCTGAACTGCACACCCGCGTAAGGCGCTGCGGTGCGCAGGGATGGAGCGGAATCAGGAGGTCGCGGTGCTGGAGACTCTCAGCGGACCGGACAGATGGCGCTGGACATGCGGCCGAGGTCGACGTGCCGCCGACTCACCAAGGCGATTCCAGTTCCGGACATGACGGAAGCGTGTCACGCGGATCTCGGGCCAGTCCACCACGATCCACCATGTGGACGAGATGGTCCCGCGATGCGAGACGAGCGCTGTCGATCACGCCATCGTGTCCACAGAGCGCTTCACGGCACGCGTGGTCAGGCGTGCGCACCGGGCCAGGGACCGGGGTTCGCCACCTCGGCCTCCCGCTCGATCCGGGTTTCTGTCAGCCTGAACCCGCGCCTGAGGTAGTTGTCCATCGCGTGAGGGCCGTCGTCCGAGCACGTGTGCAGCCACACCCGTTCGGTGGGCTTCCGTCCCGGATGGCGCTCGGCCAGGTCCCAGGCGCGAGCCACACCGTACGACAAGAGGTGTCCGCCGATGCGGCGGCCCCGGAAGGCCGGGATCAGGCCGAAGTAGGCGATCTCCACCGCACCGTCGCCCTGGGCGTCGAGCTCGATGAATCCGGCGGGCGTCCCGCTCTCGTACGCCACCCAGGTCTCCGCCCCCGGCCGCTCCAGGATCTCCTGCCACCGTGCGTACGAGAGGCCGAGCCGGTCCGTCCAGCGGACGTCCCCTCCCACGGCCGTGTAGAGGAACCGGCTGAACTCCGGCAGCGGCGTCTCCGAGCGGGTGACCACCACGTTGTCCGCCGGGGCGGCGGAAGGGCTCAGGTCGGCGGGAGAGGTCTGTTCCAGGTACCAGACGGTCACGTCACGGAGGGGGGCCGTGGAGGCCGCGGAGTCGCTCATGGCCGTCAGAGAACCACGGCCGGGGCCCCGCCCCCAAACCGGCGCCTCAGGCCGCCCCCGCCGACGTACGCGCCCTGACCACCACCGGGGCCGTGGAGCGGGGCAGCAGGTCGGCGGGCGTCTCCGGGTGCACCACCTCCACCACGATCCCCTCGCCGAAGCGGTAGGGGCGGTGGCACAGCACCTCCGCGAGATCCCGCCGCATCCGCGATATCTCGGCCCGCACCGTCACCGTCCTGGTCACGTCGCCGAAAACGTCCTGGGCCAGCTCCGCGGCGGTGCTCCCCTCGCGGCGCAGGGCGAGGGCGTACAGCAGCTCCGCGTGGCGGGGCGTAAGGCGGCGCGCCCACGCGCCCACCGGGCCCGTCACATGCACCATGAGGCCCCGCTCCCGGCTCAGGTCCAGCACCAACCGGCGGGGCGGACCGTCCTGTGTGCCCTCCGCGACCTGGACCAGCCAGCCGCCCGGCAGGGGCTCCACCCGGCACATCCCGAGCGCGGCCAGCCACACGGGGCCCGGGCGCAGCGACTTCGGCAGCGGCAGCCGGTCCACCGGCGGCATGCCGCTCACGGCGGCCAGCCAGCCGTGGGTGTCCACGACCAGGGCGCGGCCGCCCAGGCGGCACAGGATCGGCGCGGCCACGGACCGCAGCCGCTCGATCGCGACCAGATGTCTGGTGCGCAGCTCGCTCTCCGCGAGCGCCGCCACGGAGCCGACCAGAGCCAGCGTCGCCGGGTGGAAGGTGGAGGCCGGGCCGCTGACGTCGACGATGCCCATCAGCCGCCCGTCCCGGGGGTCCCGCACCGGAGCGGCGGCGCACGTCCATCCGTGCAGGGCACGGATGAAGTGCTCGGCTGAGTGGACCTGCACGGGGGTACGGACGGCGAGGGCCGTGCCGATCGCGTTCGTCCCGGTCGCCGACTCCGACCAGGCCGCCCCCTCCTCCAGGCAGATGTCCTTGGCGCGGCGCATCACGGCCGCATCGCCCTGACGCCACAGGACCCGGCCCTCGGTGTCGGTGACGACCATGATCTGTCGTGCCGCGTCCGCGATGGTCGCAAGCCCCTCACGCAGCAGGGGCATGACCTCGCCGAGTGCCGAACCGGTGCGCCGGTGCTCGATCTCCTCCGCCTCCAGGAGCCTGCTCTCCGGCGACTGCTCGGGATCGATCCCGCTGCGCAGCACCCGGTCCCACGACGCGTCGATCTCCGCGCGCGGTGCCACCGCCGTGCGCTCGCCCGTCAGCCGGGCCTCCCGCGCGCGGTGCACCGACCGCTCGGTGAGCGCGGGATACGGGGCGTCCTTCGGCCGCGGCGGTGGGACGGGCCTTGTGTCCATGAGAGTCCCCCAGCACAACGAGGGTCCCGCCCCGAAGGGGGACGGGAATCCTTGAGGGCCCATCCTGCCGTGCCGGAGGCACCGCCACGCCGCTCTCCGCGCAATGGGTGCAACCCCTTGCAACTCTGGTGACCGGACGCTGACCGTACGACGATGTCGAAACGCCGCCCGACGCGTCATCGACCCGCCGTGCGGTGTGCACAAGCGTGGGGGGTGGTGCCGTGTCGGCGCAGCACCACCCCCCGTCGTTTGCGCCCTCAGCCGGTCACGACCCGCGCCCGCTCCACGACCGGGGCAAGGTCCAGGCTGTGCGGCAGCGTCCCGAACGCCGTCCCCCAGTCCCGGCCCAGCCGTGATGCGCAGAACGCGTCGGCGACCTCCGGCGGTGCCCAGCGCAGCAGCAGGGAGCCCTGGAGCACGAGGGCCATCCGCTCCACCAGTCGCCGGGCCCCTGCCTCGGCACCCTCCAGATCGGCCATCCCGGTCAGCAGATCCTTGACCGCCGCGTCGAACCTGTGGTCCGCGCCGCGCGCCTTCCCGACCTCCCGCAGGAAGGCGTCCAGTGCCTGCGGCTCACGCCGCAGCGCCCGCAGCACGTCCAGGGCCTGCACGTTGCCCGAACCCTCCCAGATCGAGTTGAGCGGAGCCTCGCGCAGCAGCCGTGGCATGCCGGACTCCTCGACGTAACCATTGCCGCCCAGGCATTCCAGAGCCTCGCCGACCACCGCGGAGCACCGCTTCGTCACCCAGTACTTGGCGGTCGGCACCGCGATCCGCAGGAAGGCCCGCTCCGCGTCCGTGTCCGCGTCGTACGCCGCGGCCAGCCGCAGCGCGAGTGTTGTGGCCGCCTCGGACTCCAGTGCCAGATCGGCCAGGACGTTGCGCATGAGCGGCTTCTCGATCAGTGGCCCGCCGAACGCGCTGCGGTGGGCGCTGTGGTGCGTGGCCTGCGCCACCGCCTGGCGCATCAGCGCAGCCGAGCCCACCACGCAGTCCAGTCTCGTCGCCGCCACCATCTCGATGATGGTGCGGACCCCGCGCCCCTCCTCGCCGACCCGGCGGGCCCACGTCCCGTCGAACTCGACCTCGGCCGATGCGTTGGACCGGTTGCCCAGCTTGTCCTTCAGCCGCTGGATCGCGAACACGTTGCGCACGCCGTCCGGCAGGACCCGCGGCACGAGGAAACAGCCCAGACCACCGGGCGCCTGCGCCAGCACGAGGAACCCGTCGGACATGGGAGCCGAGCAGAACCACTTGTGCCCGGTGAGCAGGTACTCCCCGTCACCGGCCAGCGGCTCGGCCCGGGTGGTGTTGGACCGTACGTCGGTGCCGCCCTGCTTCTCCGTCATGCCCATCCCGAACAGCGCGCCCGCTTTCTGTGACGCGGGCCGCAGACCTTCCTCGTACACGTGCGAGGTCAGCAGGGGCTCCCACTCGGCGGCCAGCGCCGGATCGGTCCGCAGCGCGGGTACCGCGGCGTGCGTCATCGAGAGGGGGCAGCCGTGGCCCGCCTCAGCCTGCGTCCAGACCAGGAAGCCGGCCGCGCGCCGCACATGGCCGCCCGGCCTGCCCCAGGCATCCGTCAGCCCGGCCGAGACGGCGTGCCCCAGCAGCCGGTGCCAGGACGGATGGAATTCCACCTCGTCGACGCGGTTGCCGTAGCGGTCGTGCGTCCGGAGCGCCGGCGGGTTCTCGTTCGCCCGTGCGCCCCACGCCTGCGCCTGGGCGGAACCGGCGGACCGGCCGAGCTCACCGAGTTCCCGCCGCGCCTCGTCGAGGACCTCTGGGGCCAGGTGCCGCTCCACGGCCTCCGTCAGGGCGAGGTCGGCCGTGAAGACGTCATAGCCGGCCAGCGGCGGAACCTGGTTGGTCACTGTGTGGGTGCTTGCTGCCATGCCGCTACGGTAAGGACGTGCAGGCAGCAAATGAAACACCCGAGCGGCCACCGGGCCGGCTCCACCGGGCCCGAGTCCTCTACCGCAACGTCTCGAAGCGGCAGATGACATGGCAGTTGCTCAAGGACACGGTCAATTCGTGCATCGAGTACCGCATCCTCGGTCTGGCGGCGGAGGCGGCTTTCTTCACCCTGCTGTCACTGCCGCCGCTGCTGCTCGGGATGATCGGCCTGCTCGGATACGTCGACGCCTGGACCGACACCACCACGGTCGCCTCCATCGAGCGCAACATCCTCGGTGCCGTGCAGACGGTGCTGTCCGAGCGGGGTGTCAACGACATCGCCAAGCCCCTCATAGCCGACGTGACCACCGGCGCGCGTCCCGACGTCATCTCCATCGGCTTCGCGATCGCCCTCTGGTCGGGGTCACGTGCGGTGAACGTCTTCATCGACACCATCACCGTGATGTACGGCCTGGACGGCCACCGCGGCATCGTCAAGACCCGGTTGCTCGCCTTCCTGCTGTACGTGGTCGCGCTGCTGCTGGGCGCCGTGGTGCTGCCGCTGCTCGTGGTGGGTCCCGACCGGGTCGTGCACTTCGTCCCGTGGGGGACCGAGGTGCTCGCGGTCCTGTACTGGCCGCTGGTGATACTGCTGTCCATCGCGTTCCTGACGACGCTCTACCACGTGTCCGTACCGGTCCGCTCGCCGTGGATAGAGGACGTGCCCGGCGCCCTCGTCGCCCTCGGGATGTGGGTGGTCGGGAGCTTCCTGCTGCGGATCTACCTCACCAGCACGGTCGAAGGTCCCACCATCTACGGCTCGTTGGCCGCGCCGATCGCCGTCCTGCTCTGGATAGGCATCTCCGCCTTCGCCGTACTCGTCGGAGCCGCCGTCAACGCCGCGATCGACCGTGTGTGGCCCTCGCTGGCCACCGCCGCGGCCCGCGCCGCCAGCGACCGGATCAAGGCCGCCCAGGCCGCGGAGCTCGTCGCCCGTACCCAGGCCGCGAACTGGGACGCATACGCCGATGACGAGGACGAGGACGTGTGCATGCCGTCGGAGTTCCCCGAGCGCTGGTCGCGCTTCCTGCCCCCGGACGACGTGAAGTCGCGGCTGCACGGCAACCGTGACAAGGACGCCCCGTAGCCTGGAGGCATGGGCGCACGGTACGAGGAGCGGATGTCACGCTTCGGCGGCGCGGTCCTCTGGCACTGGTCCGGGCCGCGCGACCCGGCACGGCCCGTCCTGCCCGACGGCTGCATGGACCTGCTCTGGACCGGCGGCCGGCTGCTGGTGGCGGGCCCCGACACCCACGCGTTCACGCCCGCCGAGGCGCTCTCCGGCAGCTGCGCCGGCATCCGGTTCGCCCCCGGCACGGCCCCCGCCCTCCTCGGCGTACCCGCGCACGAGCTGCGAGACCGGCGGGTCGCCCTGGACACGCTCTGGCCCGGCGGGGAGGTCCGGCGGCTGACCGAGCGCACCGCCGAGACCGATGACCCCACCGACGCGCTGGAGCGCATCGCCCTCGGCAGGGCGAGCGGCGCCGAGCCGGCGGACCCGCTCACCGCCGCCGTCGCCTCGCAGTTGCGGCAGGGACGGTCCGTCGCCGCCACCGCCGAGGCCGTCGGGCTCGGCGCCCGCCAGCTGCACCGGCGCTCCCTGGCCGCGTTCGGATACGGCCCCAAGACGCTCGCCCGGGTGTTGCGGCTGCAGCGCGCCCTGGCCCTCGTACGCGCGGGAACGCCCTACGCCGAAGCCGCCTGCGCGGCGGGCTGCGCCGATCAGGCGCACCTGGCCCGGGAGATGCGGGACCTGGCCGGGACGACGCTCGGCGGCTACCTGGCGGCCACGGCTCACGACCGCTGGGCGGCGAACAGCGAGACCGCGCAGCCGTCGGGATCGAGGACGACGGCGTAGCGCTGCCCCCAGACCGCGTCCCACGGCTTCAGATGGCCCCGGTAGCCGGCGCCGGTCAGATCCGCGTAGACGGAGTCGACCTCGGACGGGCTGTCGCAGAGGAAGGCGAGGCCGAGGCGTTCGCCACCCTCGGACCCCTGCCATCCGGGATCGAAGGAACGGACGACGTCCTCGGTGTCCCACAGCAGGCGCTGCCCGCCCGGTAGGGCCACTTCGACGTGCGGAGCCGATTCGGCCCCTCCGGGGATGTCGAGGCCGAGCCGGCGGTAGAACGCCAGCGATGCGGCCAGGTCGGCGGTGGTGACGGAGATCGCGTCAAGTCGTGGAGTCATGGAACGACCGTATGCGCAGGGCCGGGACCGGGTCTTGAACGAAACGGTCACGGCCCCGCGCGGTGCAGTGCCGGATGCCAACCCCGGCGCGGCGGTGGTTCAGCCGCGGACGCAGGCGTCGGGTGACGTGCCGGGGTCCGTCAGGGGCAGGCCGAGCTGGGCGCGCTCGGTGAGCCAGCGGGTCGGCCGGTAACGGGCGTCACCGGTCGTGGCGTGCAGCGCCCGCTGGAGCTCCAGCATGCGCCCGGCCCCGACCCGGTCGCCCCAGGCGAGCGGCCCCACCGGGTAGCCGAGACCGGTCGTGACGGCGAGGTCGATGTCGGCCGGGGCGGCCAGCGAGCGCTCCGCGATCGAGGTGGCGACCGACACCACCGAGGCGAGCAGCCGCTGCGCGACCGAACCCGCGGTGTCCCGCACCACGGACACCGCGAAGGGCTCGCCGCCGTCCGCCGCCCGCGCCATGACCCCCCGCGCGTCCCGCGCCGCGGCAGGGTCGGCGGCCGGAGTCACCGCGAGCACCCGGCGGCGGCCGGCCGACGGCAGCGGGTCCGCCCCGAAGGTGCGCTCGGCGGGCAGTCCCAGCGACGCCACGGCCGCGGCCACCGTCGTGCCCCAGACCGGCACGAGGACGACGGCTTCGGCCGAGGGTGCGAAGCCGTCTTCGACCGTGGCCCCCGCCGCGGTCAGCGCGCTGCGCAGTGCCTCGCCGTCCTCGCCGGCCACGAACACCGGCCGGTCCGCGTCCCCCGTCACCGGCGGCTCCGGGGTCTGTGCGGGCGCGTCCGGGCCGTACGCGAACCAGCCCCGGCCGGTCTTGCGGCCGTGCAGCCCGGCCGTCACCCGGTTGGGGGTGAGGAAGGAGGGGCGGAGCCGGTCCTCGTGGCGGAAGCCGTGCCAGATCGAGTCGATGACGGCCGCCGTGACGTCGAGGCCGGTCAGGTCCATGAGTTCGAACGGGCCCATGCGCAGACCCAGGACGTCCCGGGCGATGCGGTCGATGCCCGCCGGGTCGGCGACCGACTCCTCCAGCAGCGCCAGCGCCTCCGTCACGAGGCCCCGGCCGGCGTGGTTGACCAGGAAGCCGGGGGCGTCGGCGACCGTGACCGCGCGGTGCCCGCAGCTCTCGACCAGCGAGGTCAGGGCCTGCGGGATCTCAGCCCGCGTCGCGGCGCCCGGCACGACCTCGACGATCTTCATCAGCGGGACCGGATTGAAGAAGTGCAGCCCCGCCAGCCGCCCCGGGTCACGCAGCGACGACGCGATCCGCGTCACCGAGAGGGAGGAGGTGTTCGTGGCGAAGACCGCGGAGGCGGGCAGGGCCTCCTCCAGCTTCCCGAAGACCTCCGCCTTGGTGTCGAGGTCCTCCCGTACGGCCTCGACGACCAGCCCGACCTCCGGGCCCGGCGCCCACGGGTCGTCCAGCGGGACGAGCAGGGCCAGAGCCGCCGCCGAGTCCCCGGCCGCCATCCGGCCCTTCTCCACGGCCCGGTCCAGCATGGACCGTACGAAGTCCACGGCGGCCGTCACCGCCTCGGGCCGCACGTCGCAGAGCTCGACGGTGTGCCCGCCCGTGACGGCCCACTGGGCGATGCCGCGGCCCATGGCTCCGGCTCCGACGATCCTGATACGCATGGCGATTACGTCCTCTCGGCAGGTGCGGTCGACAACAGCGAAGGTAGACGCCGGCCGCTCGGCGGCTACCGGCGGCCGGGGGGACGGGGCGGCCGATCAGCGGACGTAGACGCGGTCCGGGTCGACGTCCTCGCGCAGAAGCCTGAGCTCCGCCGCCGTGGGCGGGGGCACGCTGCCCACCGAGTCGGCCACCGCCAGGTCCCAGCCCGCCTCCGCCCGTACCTGGTCGACCGTCACCCCTGGATGCACGGCGACGAGTCGCAGCCCATCGCCGACCCCCGAGCGGGCCAGGATGCCCAGTTCGGTGATGACCCGGGTCACCCCGGCGCCCAGCGGGCGGATGCCCTCGGCGAGCGCCCCGTCGTGCACGAAGGCGGCGATCGCCTCCCTCATCGACATGACCTTGCTGGGCCCGCCGGCCGTATCCGCCCGCTCCACGGTGCTCCTCGGCGAGTGCGTGTTGGTCGCCCTCACCGTCTCAGCGCCCATTGATTGCTGTCCAATACCGAATTAAGGTCGAATCAAGACCGCTGGTCAATGAATGGATGACCCCGTTGGAGCTGCGCCATCTGACCGCCTTCACCGCCGTGGCCGATGAGCTGCACTTCGGCCGGGCCGCCAAGCGGCTGCAGATGGCCCAGCCGCCGCTCAGCCAGCAGATCCGCCAGCTGGAGAAGGAGCTCGGCGTCAAGCTCTTCGAGCGCAACACCCGGTCGGTGCGATATTGGACCGACTCATCGGTCCAGTGCGAAGGTCACGCCATACACCCCAACCCGCCGAAAGGTGTTCCGCCGTGCCCGACCCGACCGATGTCGTCATCTGCGAGCCGCTGCGCACACCCATCGGGCGCTTCGGCGGCGCCTTCGCCCGTCAGACGCCCGCCGCGCTCGCCGCACAGGTCATCGCCGAGGTCGTCGCCCGCACGGGCATCGACCCCGGGCGGGTCGACGAGGTGATCCTCGGACACGCCTACCCCTCGTCCGACGCCCCGGCCATCGGCCGGGTCGCCGCCCTCGACGCCGGGCTCCCCGAGACCGTCACCGGAGCCCAGACCGACCGGCGCTGCGGGTCGGGCCTGCAAGCCGTCCTCGACGCGGCGATGCAGATCCGGGCCGGCTTCAGCGAGATCGTCATCGCGGGCGGCGTCGACGTCATGAGCGCCGCCCCCTACTACACGCACGACGGACGCTGGGGCATCACGGGCCCCGGCCTTCAGCTCCACGACTCGCTGGCCAGGGGCCGCGTCACCGCGGGAGGCGTCAACCACCCCGTGCCCGGCGGAATGATCGAGACCGCGGAGAACCTGCGCCGCGCCTACTCCATCAGCCGGGCCGACCAGGACGCCCTCGCGCTGCGCTCCCAGGCACGGGCCGCCCGTGCCGCGCAGGAGGGGCGTTACGACGCGGAGACCGTCCCCGTCACCGTACGCACCCGTAAGGGCGAGACGGTCGTCAACGCCGACGAGCACCCCCGTCCCGACACGACCGCCGAGCAACTCGCCGCGCTGCGCCCCATCATGGCCCAGTCCGACCCGGAGGCGACCGTCACCGCGGGCAACGCCAGCGGCCAGAACGACGCGGCCGCCGCCTGTCTCGTGACCGGCGCCGCCACCGCCGAACGGCTCGGGCTCACCCCGCTCGTCCGCCTCGTCTCCTTCGCCCGGGCCGGTGTCCCCGCCGCGACGATGGGCATCGGCCCCGTCCCGGCCACGCACGCTGCCCTCGGCCGCGCCGGGCTCACCCTTGCCGACCTCGACCTGATCGAGATCAACGAGGCGTTCGCCGCCCAGGTCCTGGCCTGCACCCGGGAGCTGGGGCTCGGTGAGAAGGACCACGAACAGCGGATCAACGTCAACGGATCCGGCGTCTCGCTCGGCCACCCGGTCGGCGCCACAGGCGCCCGTATCCTCGCCACGCTCAGCCGCGAGATGCACCGCAGCGAGGCGCGCTACGGCCTGGAGACCATGTGCATCGGCGGCGGCCAGGGTCTCGCCGCGGTCTTCGAGCGCGTCACGGTCTGACCGGCCCCCTCCCCGCCCTTCCCCGCACACACGGAAGGGCCGTCCCGGCAGCGTCAGACTGCCCGGACGGCCCTTCGGTTCGCTCCGCTAGTTGCGCGAACCGCGGGTGCGGCGCATGAGCACCGTGCCACCCAGCAGCAGCGCCGCGCTCGCACCGGCGGCCAGGCCGATGTCGCCCGCGCCGGTCTGGGCCAGCTGCGTGCCTGGCGTGTTCGGACCGGGGTTGCCGGCCGGCGGCTGGTCCACCGGGGGCTTCGAGGTCGGCGGCACCGAGGTCGGCGGCTCGGAGGTGGGAGGCTCCTCCATGGGGGGCTCCTCGACCGGCGGCTCGTCGACCGGCGGCTCGTCGACCGGCGGCTCGTCGACCGGGGGCTCGTCGTCGACCGGCGGCTCGTCGACCGGGGGCCAGTCGACCGGCGGGTGCCCGTGGTCGTGACCGCTGTGGTTGGCACACGAGTTACCGAAGGCCGGGTTGAGCGCACCGACGACGTCAATGGTGTTGCCGCAGGCGTTCACCGGAACGTGGACCGGGAGCTGGCCGAGGTTGCCGGACGCGACACCGGGGGAGCCGACCGCGTGGCCCTCCGCGCTCGCGCCGGAGGAACCACCGCCGTGCTTGCCGCCCGAGCTGACGTTCGCGCAGGTGTTGCCGAAGGCCGGGTTCAGCAGGGCGATCACATTGACGGTGTTGCCGCAGAGGTTGACCGGGACGTGCACCGGGACCTGCACCGCGTTGCCCGAGCCGACACCGGGCGAATTGGCGGCGACACCGTCCGCCGATGAGTCGGCGTGCGCGTAACCGCCCGCGGCGGTCAGGATGCCCGACGCCGCCGCCATGACGATCATGCTTTTATTCAGAACCTGTCGCATTACATGCCCTTCTCCGGGAAATTCGCGCGGGCAGTGACCCTGATGGAGGTCATTCCATCGACGCGGACGACTCCATAACGACACGACGGTTGCGGGGGAAACTTGGAGAACGGTGCGAATTGTGTAATCACTCGAAAGGGTCACGCACGTGTGTTCGTCCAGCGGCGGATTTCTGGCATTCGGGTGAACAAGGACCGATGGGGGGAACCAAACGCCCGGCGCCGAGTTGATCAGTGCGCTCCGTCTCGGGGCACTCGGTACGAGAAGGGTTCATCGTGATCAAGAAGGTCCTGGCTACGGGTGCCGTCGCCGCCTCCATCCTCGGTCTCTCGGCGACCAGCGCCATGGCGATCGGCGACGACACGGGCACGACGTCGGTCAACGGCAACGGCGCCGAGTCGGAGTTCGGCAACAGCGAGACCAAGGGTGACCAGAGCCCGCAGCTCAGCCTGGTCCAGGGCTCGCTGAACAAGCCCTGCATCGCCCTGCCGGTCAAGGCCAACGCCGGTGCGCTCGTGGGTGTCCTCGCCGCCGTCGCGGTCCAGGACGTCAACGTCCTGTCCAACCCGCAGAACCAGCAGTGCACGGACAACTCCACCCAGGCCAAGGGTGACGAGCCGCTGTCACACATTCTGTCGGACATCCCGGTTCTCTCCGGGAACGGCGCCGGCAACCGCTGACCGGGGCGCACGTACCGGTCCGGGTCGCCGACACTCCTCCATCGTGCGGCCCGGGCCCGCAGCATTCGGGCGGTTTTCCGAGAAACGTCGCGCATAGCGTTTCGATGCCGCCCGCCGATCGTTACGGAATACAGCTACGAAGTCACGAGCGCGTCTGGACAAGCGCTCGTGCGGCACGAAAGACGTGTCCGCTCAGAACTTCGCTGCAGAAAGGGATGAAAGTGAAGTACACCAAGGTCGCCGCCGTCGCAGCCGGAACCCTCATGGCGCTCGGCGCCGCTGCCCCGGCCATGGCCGACTCCGGCGCCGAGGCCGTTGCCGTCGGTTCCCCGGGCGTCCTGTCCGGCAACATCGTGCAGGTCCCGATCCACATCCCGGTGAACCTCTGCGGCAACACCGTCAACGCCGTCGGTCTGCTCAACCCGGCGTTCGGCAACGCCTGCGTCAACGACTGAGCTAATGCTGGCCGAGCCGACGGCTCGTCATGAGAAGGCCCCGGACCGCTTTACCGGTCCGGGGCCTTCCCGCTGTGCCGGGTGGAATTCCGTCGGCGCGCAGTTTCCCCGCGTACGGCTCGGTCGTTGTGCCGTGCAGAGGCGGCGGATGCCGCCGCAGAAGGGATCTGAGAAAGTGAAGTACGCGAAGACCGTAGCCGTCGTCGCGGGTTCCGTGGCCGCCCTCGGGGCGGCCACGCCCGCGTCCGCCGCAGGCACCCCCACGGCCCCCCGGATCAGCCTCACGACCGGCGTGAACGAGCTGACGTCGGCCGTGCCGCAGATCCCCGACCAGGTGGTGAACCCCGTGGTGGACATGGTCGGCCGGACCGCCGAGTCGACCCGGGAGGATGTGGACGGGTCCGCGGGCACGGTGACGGATGTCGCCGACGGCGCCGCACCACTCCTCGGTGGGCTTCCGCTCGGCGGCTGACCGGAGCCGGGATGCCCGGCTCCCGTTGCGGCCCGCACCGTTCCGCAGGCCGGTTTTCCCTGGAATTCCATGGAGATGGGATCCGGGAAATCTTTCGAGTGAAATGGCGCAACCGAATCCCGCCGGGCGCAGTTGTTCAGAATGCTCCGGACAGGCGGGCAACGGATTAATCAGAAGGGCACGTCCATGATGAAGAAGATTCTGGCGACTGCGGCGGTCGCCGCCTCCGTCGCCGGTGTTTCCGCCGCCGCGGCCCCCTCGGCCATGGCGATCGGCAACGACAACGGCACGACGTCGGTCAACGGCAACGGCGCCGACCAGTACTACGGCAACAGCAGCACTCACGGCGACATGAGCCCGCAGATCGGCCTCATCCAGGGCTCGTTCAACAAGCCCTGCATCGCGCTGCCGGCGAAGGCCAACGTCGGCTCGCTCCTCGGGCTCGTCCCGGTCTCGGTCCAGGACGTCAACGTCCTGTCCTCCCCGCAGAACCAGCAGTGCACCGAGAACTCCACCCAGGCCAAGGGTGACGAGGCCCTGTCGCACATCCTCAGCGACATCCCCGTCCTCTCGGGCAACGGCGCGGGCAACAACTGACGCTGCGTCTTTCCGGCAGTCCCCGTGCGCGTTCTGGCCGGGGTCTGCCGCCTCCCGCCTCGTCGTAGTCCGTGAGGGTGCGCACGTGGGGTAGCCCGATAGTGCGGGTATTGGGCCGGTTGCCGCAGTAGCCGCCGACGCGCCTCGCGTGGCCGGGTAGGTGCGCCTCATGGACCCGTACGACAGTCATCATTCCCCCGGCCGTGATCGCCCGCCGCTGAGCCCCACCCCCATCTACGACCGACTGCTCGCCGAATGGCACGCGGCGTCGCGTGGGGAGGCCGGGCAGGGCCCCGTCGATGCTGCTTCCGGCCCGGGCTCCGGTACGCCCCGGCGCCGCCAGGACGCGGCCTTCGTCCCTGCCGCACGCAGCGCGGGGTAGCGACAGCCGGTAGGGGACGTCGACGTGGAAACCGGTACAACTCGTTCGAGTGGTGTAGCGGAACCAAACCGTCCGGTTTGAGTTAGTCAGAACGTTCCACAACGGGACGCTCCGAAAGGTGAAGCGCAATGAAGAAGATGATGGCCGGCGCCGCTGTGGCTGTGTCCCTGATCGGTCTCTCGGCCGCCGCGGCCCCCTCGGCCATGGCGATCGGCGATGACCACGGCACCACGACGGTCAATGGCAACGGCGCCGAGTCCAAGTTCGGCAACAGTGCGACCAAGGGCGACCAGAGCCCGCAGCTGAGCCTGGTCCAGGGCTCGCTGAACAAGCCTTGCATCGCTCTGCCGGTCAAGGCCAACATCGGTTCGCTGGTCGGCGCCATTCCGATCGCGGTCCAGGACATCAACGTCCTGTCCAACCCGCAGAACCAGCAGTGCGCCGACAACTCCACCCAGGCCAAGGGTGACGAGCCGCTGTCGCACATCCTGAACGACATCCCGGTCCTCTCGGGCAACGGCGCCGGCAACAGCTGAAGCCGCTGAGATGCGGGCGGTCCGGGGCGAACGCCCCTGTGACCGCCCGCATTTCGCTGTGCGGCACGCGCATGCGGCGATGCCCACCACTCGACGGGGG
>NZ_JBHVCT010000008.1:80481-125477 GCF_042803195.1 Streptomyces sp. NPDC057428 | reverse complement strand
CAGGGGGGACCCTGTGGGAGAGTAGGACGCCGCCGAACAATTATTCCGGGAAAGCCCCGTGCCCTTGTGGCACGGGGCTTTTCTGCGTTCCCGGCTGGCTTCCGTTGCTGATGCCCCTGCGTACCGCACCCCCTCGGCTCCTGTGGCCGACGTCGGCTGCGGCAGGATGCGAGCCCGGCCCCGCCTCCGGAAATGAGCTGCCCGACGCGGCCTCAGGACCCTGGTTCAGCAGGCAACACCACGCGAGCCGACGGTGACAGACACCGCGTCAGAGGGTTTTGAGCACCCCCTCGTTCGGGGTATGCTTTAGCTCGTTGCCGCAAGGCAGCAGGCCCCAATAGCTCAGTCGGTAGAGCGTCTCCATGGTAAGGAGAAGGTCTGCGGTTCGATTCCGCATTGGGGCTCGGCAAGGAAAAGCCCCCGCCCCTGGCGGGGGCCTTTTCGTGTCCCCAGGACAAGAAGTACGGCTGTGCGGTCGCCTCCGGCTCATCGGCGGGCACGAGTGACAGCGCGTCGTGCACGGGGGTGCCGTCGGGTCTCCGCCCGAAGGAGGCCGCGAGGACCGCTGGGAGGTCTGCTTCGGCGACCCGGCCGCGTATGTCCTGCAGCACCACGCCGAACTCGTCGTCGCTGATGGCGCCCAGGAACTCCTGACGCAAGTCGTGGACGACTTCGACGAGTTCAGGTCGTAGTCGCATCCATGCGCGCGACGTCCGTATCTCGGCTTCGACATGGTCCATGAACCAGCGGATCACCGCGAAGGGGATGTCCAGGTGTTCCCCCTTTGTGTCGAAGCACACCGTCGGTTCCCTCCTCGGATCCTCGTCCGGAACGATGGCGAGAACCAGGGTTCGGCCGGTGGCCACGAGGTCCAGTTCCAGATACCAGGAGTCGTCCGGCACGGAGTACATCGTCGTGAGGGAATAGGCGCCGTCGGGCGAGGGAATGGCCATGGTGGCAGGGTGCCAGGCCCGAGCCGGCTTCCTTAGGGATTGCAGATCATCAAGGTGTTGCTTCCTGGCCTGGGGCTCGTTGGTCTGGTATGCGCATCCCGGACGAGACCCGTGACCAACTTTCCGCGATGTTCGCGGTGTTGTTCCCACATCTGGACGAGCGGCAGCGACGGCTGCTGATGGGAACCGAGGCCCGACTGCTGGGGCATGGTGGCATCCGCGCTGTCGCTCGGGCGGCCCAGGTCAGCGAGACGACGGTCCGCAATGTCTGTTCGAGTTGGAATCGGGAGAGGAGCCGTTGGGGCGGGTCCGACGTCCCGGCGGAGGACGCAAGCGGGTCGCCGATCTGGATCCGGGGCTGCGGCCGGCACTGCTGGCGCTGGTCGAGCCCGACGAGAGAGGCGACCCGATGTCGCCGCTGCGGTGGACGGTGAAATCGACCCGTACGCTCGCGGCGGAGCTGGCCCGGGCCGGGCACCGGATCAGCGCCGATACCGTGGGCGACCTGCTGCGGGAGGAAGGCTTCAGTCTTCAGGCCAACGCGAAGACGCTCGAGGGCAGTCAACATCCGGACCGCGACGCCCAGTTCCGCTACCTCAACGAGCAGGCCCGCAACTACCGGGACGCCGGCCAGCCGGTCATCAGCGTGGACACCAAGAAGAAGGAGCTCGTCGGCGACTTCAAGAACAGCGGCCGCCAGTGGCGTCCCGCTGGCGAGCCTGTCCCGGTCAGCGTCCACGACTTCCCCGACCCCCAGCTGGGCAAAGCCGTCCCCTACGGCATCTACGATCAGGCCGCGAACACCGGCTGGGTCAACGTCGGCACCGATCACGACACCGCCGCGTTCGCAGTGGAATCGATCCGCCGCTGGTGGCACGGCCAGGGCCAGGCTGCCTACCCGCGGGCGACACGGCTGCTGATCACCGCCGACGCTGGCGGATCCAACGGCTACCGCACCCGGTCCTGGAAGCTCGAGCTAGCCCAACTCGCAGCTGAAACAGGGCTGACGATCACTGTGTGTCACCTGCCACCAGGCACATCGAAGTGGAACAAGATCGAGCACCGGCTCTTCTCGCACATCACCATGAACTGGAGCGGCCGCCCGCTGACCAGCCACGAAGTCATCGTGCAGTCGATCGCCGCGACCACCACCCGCACCGGACTGCGTGTGAGAGCCGAACTCGACACCAACACCTACCCGACCGGAGTCCGCATCAAAGACGTGGAAATGGCCGCCTTGCCGCTGACCCGGCACGCGTTCCGGGGCGCCTGGAACTATGCACTGCACCCCCACCCATCACCCGTAATCCCGGCGGCCCGGGCCCCGCAGACGCCGGATCCGGAGTGGGACCAGGTCTTGCTCTCCGATCCAGCACTGACCGGAATGACCCGCCGGCAACTGAACGACCTCACCGAGACCCTGGCCCCGCACGGGGATATCCGGCGCGGTCGGCCACCTCGGCTGGCCATCGCCGACCAGGTCCTGGCCACCGTGCTCCACCTACGGGCCGCCCTGGCCGCGGAACCCCTCGCCGTGCTGTTCGGCACCAGCCGCACCGCGATGCACCGCACCCTCCTGAAGAACCGGCGACTGCTCGAGGCACACGGCATCACCATCCCACCGGCGACAACCCCACCCACGGCCCTCGCCGCCCTTCAGGACCGGGTCAAGGCACAGACCGGCGAGGACAGCAAGATCAAAACAACGTGTTAATGATCTGCAAGCCCTTTGCCTGAACGTGCCCGTCACGAGGGGCAGGGTGGGTGCATGGCATGGACAGCAGCGCCCGTCGTCCGGACCGTGGGGCTCGGGAAGCTGGGAACCGTCCCCGAACGGCAGATGCTGGAAGGGCTGCAGTGGCACCGGGAGACGCTCATGGCCAAATGCGCCAGGCTCGAGTCCGCACAGCTGGCCAGGACGACCGTCAAGCCGTCCACGCTCACTCTCCTCGGCCGGCATATACGTACTGATGATCCAGGAGCACGCCCGGCACAACGGCGACGCGGACTTCCGGCGGGAACGGACCGACGGCGCGACGGGGGACGCCGGCTGACCCGCCGGTACCGGCGGCGACACCAGGTGCCGCCGCACCAAGGGCGCCGCCGGGTGCTGGTGCGTGCCACCGGCACTACGCCTAGAAGTTGTGCGGCTCCGGTACACGCATGGCCAGGATGGCCATGTCGTCGGAGGCGGGCTCCGCGGCGAAGCGCTCGACCGCCCGCAGGATGCGTCCGGCCACGGCTCCGGCGGTCAGGCCCGTACACGTGGCGAGGACTTCGGCCAGGCCGTCGTCGCCGAGCATGCGGGTTCCTTCTCGGCGTTCCGTGACCCCGTCCGTCACGCACAGGAGTACGTCGCCGGGAGCGAGGGTGACCTCCTCCTCGTAGAGGTCGAGGTCCTCGATGACTCCCAGCAGCGGCTGCGGTTCGGCCGCCGCCTCCACGGAGCCGTCCTGGCGCAGGCGCAAGGGGAGCGGGTGACCGGCGCAGACGACCTTCAGGAGGGCACTGCCGTCCTCCTGGGGCCACAGTTCGCCGTAGAGCAGCGTGAGGAAGCGGCTGCGGGCGCCCTCGTCCAGGATGGCCGCGTTCAGCCGCTCCAGTACCGCCGGACCATCGAAGCCCTCCCGGGCGAGCAGACGCAGGGCATGCCGCGCGAGCCCTGTGACGGCCGCGGCCTCCGGGCCGGTACCGCAGACGTCCCCGATGGCGAAGCCGTAGGCGCCGTCGCGGATGGGGAAGACGTCGTAGAAGTCCCCGCCGACCTCGTTGCCCTCGCCCGCGGCCCGGTAGATGACCTCGATCTCGACGTTGGGCACGTCGGGCAGGCCGGGCGGCAGGAGGCTGCGCTGGAGGGACTGGCTGATGGCCATGCGCTCCGAGTACAGGCGGGCGTTGTCGAGGGCCAGAGCGGCCCGTCTGGACAGGTCCTCGGCCAGCTCCAGGATTTCCTGGCGGAAGTGCTCGTCGGACGGCTTGCCGAGCGTCAGCATGCCGATGACGCGGTTCCTCGCCACCAGCGGCAGGACCACGGTCTCGCCACCGACGGCCGCCGCGGTGGCCAGCGTGGTGCGGGCAGCCGCACCCATGCTCAGCGGGGCGTCGCGGCCCAGGGTGCGCCTGGACGTACGCAGGGCGGCCGCGTGACCGGCCTCCGTGGGCGCCGGCCAGATACGAGCACCGGGGGCGGGGACGGGATCCGGCGGATTGATCGAGGACAGCAGCGCCTTGAGGCCGTCGATGAGCTCCTCGTCCTCATGGAGGACGTACGAGAGATACGGCTCCGACGACTGGTCCGCGATGGTGTAGACCGCGCACCAGGTGGCCAGGGTGGGAACCGTCATCTGCGCCATCAGGGCCAGTGTCTGGTCCCTGTCCAGCGTGCCGGCGAGGAGGTCGGACGCTTCGACGAGAAAGGACAGGGAGCCGCGGCGCAGGCGTTCGAGCTCGCCTAGCCGCGCCGACTCGACGGCGAGGGCGATGCGGTCCGCGGCGAACTGCAGCCGGAGGGCCTCCTCGTTGGAGTACCGGCCCGCCGCCTCCGCCGCGACGCCCAGGGAGCCGGTGAGGCGGCCCTCGACCTTGAGCGGCACCGTGACGACCGAGCGCATTCCCGTGTCGCTCAGCAGTGGCACTGCACCCGGCACGACGGTGAGGTCCTCGTGGACGGCGGGCATGCGCGCGGAGCCGTAGCGCCCCGTGCCCGCCTCCACGGGAACCCGCGCGAAACGCTGGCGGGCGGAGGGCAGGCCCGTCGTCGCGCGGACCTCGAGCTCCGTCTCGTCGTCGGTCGCGAGCAGCAGGAAGGCCGCGTCGGCGTCCAGCATGTCCCGGGCCCGCTCGACCGTGCGCTGCAGAAGCCCGTCGAGGTCGTCGGGGGCGGGGGAGCCGATGAAGATCTCGAAGGGATCCGTGCTGCGGTTCTCGGCAGAGGTGTCGGAGACGGGGGCGCGCACCGGGGTCTGGAGCACGGCGCGTTCGTAGTCCCGCACGAGGAGGCAGACGGTGGAGGGCTCGCCCTGGGTGTCGCGGACCCTGAGGTGTGAGGCGTACACGGGGATGACGCGGCCGTCCGCGCCGCGGAGGCCGTAACTGCCCTCCCACCGGGAGAGCCGCAGCGCGTCGGCGATGCCCGTACTGGTTCCAGGGGTGTGCGGCCACGCCACGAAGTCGGTGAGCTGCTTGCCCTCGACCTGCTTCGCCGCGTGCCCGAAGAGGAAGGCGGCGTCCTCGTTCCACGAGGCGATGGCACCCGAGCCGTCGGTCTGGACGACGGCCACTCGTACCCGCTGTTCCGCGACGGGAAGGAGGGCGGTCGGCAGGACCGGGCTCGCCGAGCGGACGCCCACGGGACGTTCGGGGAGATCGAGCTGGAACCAGACGTGCTTGTGCGTCGGGGTGTACTCGACGCCCCAGCGGGTGGCGAGGGCGGCACAGAGCAGCAGGCCGCGACCGCCTTCCCGGTCGGGGCTGCCGAAGTCGAGGCCGGAGCTCTGGAGCGGGACCTCGCGCTCCGGGTAGTGGTCGGAGACCTCCACGCGTACGCCGTCCTCGGTACGCAGGCAGAGCACGTCGGCGGCCGTCCCCGCGTGCACGACGGCATTGGTCACGAGCTCGCTCGTGAGTACGACGGCGTCGTCGACGACGTCGGTGTAGCCCCACCCTTGGAGGGTGTCGCGTACGAAGGCGCGGGCGGTCGCCACCGAGCGTCCGACCGGATCGAAGGTGGCAGCCGCGCGCGCGGTGATCACAGCACTCCCCATTTGGTGTCTCGTCGCTTCCCCGAGTCCTGTGCCCGTTTCTCGCCGCTTCGATTCGCCTGCCAGGCTAGACGCTCGCCCGGTGTCCCGTGTGCACGAGGGCGGACTTGCGTGCGTGGACCGCCCGCCGGGCGCGTGATTTCGGTCTTCCAGGTGTGAGAAGTGGGACGACCGTGAGACTTTCTCCGCACGCCGGTTTCGGCCTGGTACGTTTCAACGATTTGACGGCCGCATAGTCACCCGTCGACGGTGTGCTGTGGCGGTGAGCCAAAGTGGAGCTGGGCAAGCTTCCAAAAACGGCCCGAGCGATACGGTCAACCCCTGCGGGAGGGACACGGTGGAGTCTGGCGTGGCGGCGCAGAGCTCAGGAACGCGGACAAGAGGCGGGCAGCCCGTGAAAAAGCAGCGCAATGGAACCATCGACGTGGACGCGGCAGCTCTGAACAGACTGCTCGCGGCACTCGTGGCGATGCGTGACGGCAACTTTCGCAGGCGGCTCACCGTCTCCGGTGACGGTGTGCTCACGGAGATCGCGGCGGTCTTCAACGAGGTGGCCGACCGCAATCTGCACCTGACGGGCGAGCTGGCCCGCGTGCGGCGTGTGGTCGGGCGCGAGGGCAAGCTCACCGAGCGCCTGGAGACCGGGGCCTGCGAGGGCTCGTGGGCTGCGGCCATCGACGCGTCCAACGAGCTCGTCGACGACCTTGCGCGACCGGTCTCCGAGGTCGGACGGGTGCTCTCCGCGGTCGCCGACGGTGATCTCGACCAGCGGATGGAGCTGCGTACCCACGCGGCCGACGAGACGGTGCGTCCGCTGCGAGGCGAGTTCCTGAAGGTCGCCCGCACGGTCAACAACCTGGTCGACCAGCTCTCCGCGTTCACCGAGCAGGTGACCCGGGTCGCCGTCGAGGTCGGTACCGAGGGCAAGCTCGGCGGCCAGGCCCAGGTGCGTGGCATGTCCGGATCCTGGAAGGACCTCACCGACTCCGTCAACACCATGGCGTACCGGCTGACCGCCCAGGTGCGTGACATCGCCCTGGTGACGACGGCGGTGGCCAAGGGCGATCTCTCGCGCAAGGTCACCGTCCATGTGGCCGGTGAGATGCTCCAGCTCAAGAACACCGTCAACACGATGGTCGACCAGTTGTCGTCGTTCTCCTCGGAGGTGACCCGGGTCGCCCGTGAGGTGGGCACCGAGGGTGAGCTGGGCGGACAGGCGACCGTGCCGGGGGTCGCCGGGGTCTGGAAGGACCTGACCGACTCCGTCAACACGATGGCCGGGAACCTCACGTCCCAGGTACGCGGGATCGCCGAGGTGACGACGGCGGTCGCCAGCGGCGATCTGTCGCAGAAGGTCACGGTGAGTGCCCGCGGCGAGGTCGCGCAGCTCGCCGAGACGATCAACCAGATGACCGAGACGCTGCGTACCTTCGCCGACGAGGTGACGCGCGTGGCGAGCGAGGTCGGGGGCGAGGGGCTGCTCGGCGGGCAGGCCCAGGTGCCCGGCGCCGCCGGAACCTGGAAGGACCTCACCGACTCGGTCAACACGGTCTTCCGGAACCTGACGACCCAGGTGCGCGACATCGCGCAGGTGACCACCGCGGTGGCCAGCGGTGACATGACGCAGAAGGTCACGGTGGACGTGGCCGGCGAGATGCTGGAGCTGAAGAACACCGTCAACACGATGGTGGACCAGCTCCAGGCCTTCGGTTCGGAGGTGACCCGGGTCGCCCGGGAGGTCGGCGTCGAGGGCCGGCTCGGCGGACAGGCCGAGGTCCCCGGGGCCGCGGGGACGTGGAAGGACCTCACCGACTCGGTGAACACCGCCTTCCGCAACCTCACCGGCCAGGTGCGCGATATCGCCCAGGTGACGACGGCCGTGGCCAACGGCGATCTCTCGCAGAAGGTCACCGTGGACGTGGCCGGCGAGATGCTGGAGCTGAAGAACACCGTCAACACGATGGTGGCGCAGCTGTCCAACTTCGCCGACCAGGTGACCCGGATGGCGCGCGACGTGGGCACGGAGGGCCGGCTCGGCGGCCAGGCGCGCGTCGACGGTGTCTCCGGGACGTGGAAGGAGCTCACCGACTCCGTCAACTTCATGGCCGGCAACCTCACCTCCCAGGTGCGTCAGATCGCCCAGGTGACGACGGCCGTGGCGCGGGGTGACCTGTCGCAGAAGATCGACGTGGACGCCCGGGGCGAGATCCTGGAGCTGAAGAACACCATCAACACGATGGTCGACCAGCTCTCGGCGTTCGCCGACCAGGTGACGCGGGTGGCCCGCGAGGTGGGCACGGACGGCCGTCTCGGCGGTCAGGCGCAGGTGCCAGGTGTGGCCGGTGTGTGGCGTGACCTGACGGACTCGGTGAACGGCATGGCCGGGAACCTCACGGCCCAGGTGCGCAACATCGCCCAGGTCGCCACGGCCGTGGCGCGGGGTGACCTGTCGCAGAAGATCGACGTGGACGCCCGGGGCGAGATCCTGGAGCTGAAGAACACCCTCAACACGATGGTCGACCAGCTCTCGAACTTCGCGGAGCAGGTGACTCGGGTCGCCCGTGAGGTGGGCACGGAGGGCATTCTCGGAGGCCAGGCGGAGGTGCAGGGGGTCTCCGGTACGTGGAAGGACCTCACTCAGTCCGTCAACGGCATGGCGAACAACCTGACCCTGCAGGTGCGCAACATCGCCGAGGTCACCACCGCGGTCGCGAAGGGTGACCTCTCCAAGAAGATCACCGTCGACGCCAAGGGCGAGATCCTCGAGCTGGTGACGACGGTCAACACGATGGTCGACCAGCTGCTCAACTTCGCCGACGAGGTGACGCGGGTCGCCCGTGAGGTGGGCACGGAGGGCATCCTCGGCGGCCAGGCGCGGGTGCGGGGCGCGACGGGCATCTGGAAGGACCTCAGCGACAACGTCAACCTGATGGCCAACAACCTCACCAGTCAGGTGCGGAACATCTCCCGGGTCTCGTCGGCCGTGGCCAACGGCGACCTGACGAAGAAGGTGACCGTCGAAGCGCGGGGCGAGGTCGCCGAGCTCGCCGACACCGTCAACACGATGGTGACGACCCTGTCCTCGTTCGCGGACGAGGTCACCCGGGTGGCGCGCGAGGTGGGCACCGAGGGCGAACTGGGCGGCCAGGCACGCGTCCCTGGTGTTTCGGGAACCTGGAAGGACCTGACCGAGTCGGTGAACTCGATGGCCTCCAACCTGACCGGGCAGGTGCGGCAGATCGCCACGGTCACCACGGCCATCGCCAAGGGCGACCTCACCAAGAAGATCGACATCGACGCGCGGGGTGAGATCCAGGAGCTGAAGAACACCATCAACACGATGGTCGACCAGCTCTCCTCGTTCGCCGAGCAGGTCACCCGGGTGGCGCGAGAGGTGGGTACCGAGGGCCAGCTGGGCGGGCAGGCCCGTGTCCGGGACGTCGACGGCACATGGCGCGACCTGACCGAGTCGGTGAACGAGATGGCCGGGAACCTGACCCGTCAGGTGCGCGCCATCGCGGCCGTCGCCACGGCGGTGACCCGCGGCGATCTGAACCTCAAGATCGACGTCGACGCGGCCGGTGAGATCCAGGTGCTGCAGGACAACATCAACACGATGATCGCCAACCTGCGCGACACGACCCTCGCCAACAAGGAGCAGGACTGGCTCAAGGGCAACCTCGCACGCATCTCCGGCCTGATGCAGGGCCGCCGCGATCTGGACGACGTCGCCTCGCTCATCATGAGCGAGCTGACTCCCGTCGTCTCGGCCCAGCACGGCGCCTTCTTCCTCGCGATGACCACGGGTGAGGCGGACGAGGTCGGATCCGACAGCGGCAAGGACAACTCGTACGAGCTCCGCATGCGAGGCAGTTACGGCTACTCGGCGGGTTCGATGCCGACCTCCTTCCGGCCCGGCGAGACACTCATCGGGACGGCGGCCGAGGAGAAGCGGACGATCCAGGTGGACAACGTGCCGCCGGGTTACCTGAAGATCTCCTCCGGCCTCGGCGAGGCACCGCCCGCGCACGTGATCGTGCTACCCGTGCTCTTCGAGGGCCAGGTGCTCGGCGTCATCGAACTGGCCTCCTTCCAGCCGTTCACGCACATCCAGCGGGACTTCCTCAACCAGCTCGCCGAGATGATCGCCACGAGCGTCAACACCATCAGCGTCAACACGAAGACCGAGAAGCTCCTTGAGCAGTCCCAGGAGCTGACCGAGCAACTCAGGGACCGCTCCCAGGAGCTGGAGAACCGGCAGAAGGCACTCCAGGCGTCCAACGCCGAACTCGAGGAGAAGGCCGAGCTGCTGGCGCAGCAGAACCGTGACATCGAGGTGAAGAACACCGAGATCGAGGAGGCGCGGCAGGTCCTGGAGGAGCGCGCCGAGCAGCTGGCCGTCTCGATGCGCTACAAGTCCGAGTTCCTCGCCAACATGTCGCACGAGCTGCGCACACCGCTCAACTCGCTGCTCATCCTCGCGAAACTCCTCGCCGACAACGCCGAGGGCAATCTCTCGCCGAAGCAGGTGGAGTTCGCCGAGACGATCCACGGCGCGGGCTCCGACCTGCTCCAGCTGATCAACGACATCCTGGACCTGTCCAAGGTCGAGGCGGGCAAGATGGACGTCAGCCCGACCCGGATCGCCCTGGTCCAGCTGGTCGACTACGTCGAGGCGACGTTCCGGCCGCTCACCGCGGAGAAGGGACTCGACTTCTCCGTGCGGGTCTCCCCGGAACTGCCCGCCACACTGCACACGGACGAGCAGAGGCTGCTCCAGGTGCTGCGCAACCTCCTGTCGAACGCGGTGAAGTTCACCGACAGCGGGGCCGTCGAGCTGGTGATCAGGCCGGCCGGGGCGGACGTGCCGGACTCCATCAGGGAGCACCTGCTGGAAGCCGGCTCGCTGCGGGACGCCGACGGTGACCTCATCGCGTTCTCGGTGACGGACACCGGGATCGGTATCGCGTCGAGCAAGATGCTGGTGATCTTCGAGGCGTTCAAGCAGGCGGACGGCACGACCAGCCGGAAGTACGGGGGCACGGGCCTCGGCCTCTCCATCAGCCGGGAGATCGCCCGGCTGCTCGGCGGCGAGATCCACGCGGCGAGCGAACCCGGACGGGGTTCGACCTTCACGCTCTACCTTCCGCTGCACCCGAGCGAGTTGCCTCCGCAGGGCTACCCGCAGACGGTGCCCGGGCCGATCGAGGCACGCGGGGGTCCGGCCGACGAGGTCCTGCGTGTGGAGGCCTCGCAGCCCGGCACCGAGCAGCCGCTCGGCGATCCGGCCAACTCCGCCGGGGTGTTCCGGCGCAGGCGCAAGGCGCTGGGAGGCGCTACGCAGCGCCCGGCTCTGGCGAACGGCAGGACCGGCGAGGAGGCGGCGACGCCGGAGGAGTGGGTGCAGGGCCCGCAGGAGAACCAGGAGCCTCGCGGGACGTTCCGGTTCCAGGGCGAGAAGGTGCTGATCGTCGATGATGACATCCGCAACGTCTTCGCCCTCACCAGCGTGCTGGAGCAGCACGGGCTTTCGGTGCTGTACGCGGAGAACGGGCGTGAGGGGATCGAGGTCCTCGAGCAACACGACGATGTGACGATCGTTCTGATGGACATCATGATGCCCGAGATGGACGGTTATGCCACGACCACGGCGATCCGGAGGATGCCGCAGTTCGCCGGCCTGCCGATCGTCGCGCTGACCGCCAAGGCGATGAAGGGCGACCGTGAGAAGGCGATCGACTGCGGGGCCTCCGACTACGTGACCAAGCCGGTGGATTCCGATCACCTGCTGTCGGTGATGGAGACGTGGATGCGCGGCGAGTGACGGGACGGGGACCGGCTCCCCGGTATCCGTCGTCGACTCCTCCCCGAGGGGTGTGGGCGAGCGGATTCCGGGGAACTTTCTGGTCTTCGACCGCGTTCTCGCTGTGTGCACAGTGACATCGCGGTGACAGGGTGTGGTGATGGGCGGGGTGCAGCTACCATGACCGGCACAAGGACGGACGGCGTAAGGGAGTCGTCCCCTGGGGCGGAACCCGGTGCGATGCCGGGGCGAGGAGGGCGGGCCATGGTGCAGAAGGCCAAGATCCTCCTGGTCGATGACCGGCCGGAGAATCTGCTGGCGCTGGAGGCCATCCTCTCTGCGCTCGATCAGACGCTGGTGAGGGCATCGTCAGGGGAGGAAGCGCTCAAGGCGCTGCTCACGGACGATTTCGCGGTCATTCTGCTGGATGTGCAGATGCCCGGGATGGACGGATTCGAGACGGCTGCGCACATCAAGCGGCGGGAGCGGACCCGGGACATCCCGATCATCTTCCTGACGGCGATCAACCACGGTCCGCACCACACCTTCCGGGGTTACGCGGCGGGTGCGGTGGACTACATCTCGAAGCCGTTCGACCCCTGGGTGCTCCGCGCCAAGGTCTCGGTCTTCGTCGAGCTCTACATGAAGAACTGCCAGCTGCGCGAGCAGGCGGCGCTGCTGCGGATCCAGCTCGAGGGCGGCGCGCACCAGGGCGCCGACGAGAAGGAGCCGGCCGGACTTCTCGCCGAGCTCTCCGCGCGGCTCGCCGCCGTCGAGGAGCAGGCCGAGGCGCTCTCCAAGCAGTTGGACGACGAATCGGCGGACGCCGCCGCCGTGGCGACCGCCGCTCATCTGGAGCGCAAGCTCACCGGGCTGCGCCGTGCGCTGGACGCGCTCGAACCCGGTACGGGCGGATCCAGCACCGCACTGCCCACCCAGAGCTGACCTGCGGAGGCTGACTGCGCGTCAGCCGGGCGCCGGTGCAAGGCGACACGGACGGGTGAAGCGGTAGGCACACGTGTCCACCGACGTCGACACCGGTAACCTCAGTCACATGGCCTCACGTACGTCCGGCAAGGGTTCCCTGGGCACGGCGGGCACCGCGAAGCGCGCCGGCGGTACCCAGGGACCGGCGAAGAGAGCCGCGCCAGTCAAGAAGGCGGCGGCGAAGAAGACGGTGCCCGCGAAGAAGGCCCCCGCCAGAAAGGCGGCGGCGAAGAGGCCCGCGCCCAAGCCCGCACCGTCACCCACCGGCGGCCTGTACCGGCTCGTCCGCGCGCTCTGGCTCGGCACGGCGCACGGCGTGGGCGCGGTTTTCCGCTCCATAGGGCGCGGTGCGAAGGGACTTGACCCCGCACACCGCAAGGACGGTCTCGCCCTCCTGCTCCTCGGACTCGCGCTCGTCGTGGCCGCGGGCACCTGGTCGCATCTCAAGGGGCCCGTCGGCGACCTGGTCGAGATGCTCGTCACCGGCGCGTTCGGGCGGCTCGACCTGCTGGTTCCCATACTGCTGGGCGCCGTCGCCGTACGGCTGATCCTCTATCCCGAGAAGCCCGAGGCCAACGGCCGTATCGTGATCGGGCTCTCGGCCCTCGTCGTCGGAGTGCTCGGGCAGGTCCACATCGCCTGCGGTTCGCCCGGCCGTGAGGACGGCACCGCCGCGATGCAGGACGCGGGCGGGCTGATCGGCTGGGCCGCTTCCCAGCCGCTCGTCTTCACGATGGGCGAGGTCCTCGCCGTCCCTTTGCTCCTCCTCCTGACCGTCTTCGGGCTCCTGGTCGTCACCGCCACCCCGGTCAACGCCATCCCGCGGCGTCTGCGCCAGCTCGGCGTGCGACTCGGCGTCCTCGACCCGGTGTACGTACCCGGCGAGGAGGAGGGGAGCGACGACGAGCGGTACGACGAGCAGTGGCGCGACGGGCTTCCCGAGCGCACGCGGAAGGCCGTGCGAGGTCCGGAGAACGACGCCGACTACGACCCGGACACCGCCGAGGGGCAGGCCCTGGCCAAGCGCCGCCGTCCGCGCAGGCACTCGGCCCAGCCCGCCATGAACCGCGGCATGGACGCCGTCGACGTGGCAGCCGCCGCCGCTGCAGCCCTGGACGGGGCGGTGCTCAACGGCATGCCGCCCTCCCCGGTCGTCGCCGACCTGACCCACGGCGTCTCCACGGACCGTGACCGTGAGCGGACCGGCACTCCCGTTCCCGGAGCGCGGGCCGCCGAGAAGGCATCCGCCGACAGGGAGGGCGCCCGGAAGCCGGGCTCGGCCGGCGGGGCCGTACCCGATCTGACCAAGCCTGTTCCCGAACGCACCGGGGCACTGCCGGCGCGCGCCGAGCAGCTGCGGCTCTCCGGCGACATCACCTACTCCCTGCCCTCGCTCGATCTCCTGGAGCGCGGGGGTCCCGGCAAGACGCGCAGTGCCGCCAACGACGCCGTGGTCGCATCGCTGACCAACGTCTTCACGGAGTTCAAGGTCGACGCCGCCGTCACCGGCTTCACGCGAGGCCCGACGGTGACCCGCTACGAGGTGGAGCTCGGCCCGGCCGTCAAGGTCGAGCGGATCACCGCCCTCACCAAGAACATCGCCTACGCCGTCGCCAGCCCGGACGTCCGCATCATCTCGCCCATCCCGGGCAAGTCCGCCGTGGGCATCGAGATCCCCAACTCGGACCGGGAGATGGTCAATCTCGGCGATGTCCTGCGCCTCGCGGACGCCGCCGAGGACGACCACCCCATGCTCGTCGCGCTCGGCAAGAACGTCGAGGGCGGTTACGAGATGGCCAACCTGGCGAAGATGCCGCACGTCCTGGTGGCCGGAGCAACGGGCTCCGGAAAGTCCTCGTGCATCAACTGCCTGATCACCTCGGTCATGGTTCGGGCCACACCGGAGGACGTCCGGATGGTGCTCGTCGACCCCAAGCGTGTCGAGCTCACCGCATACGAGGGCATTCCCCACCTCATCACGCCCATCATCACCAACCCGAAGAAGGCCGCCGAGGCGCTGCAATGGGTCGTGCGGGAGATGGACCTCCGCTACGACGACCTCGCGGCGTACGGCTACCGGCACATCGACGACTTCAACCACGCCGTGCGCACCGGCAAGGCGAAGGCGCCCGAGGGGAGCGAGCGCGAGCTCTCGCCCTACCCGTACCTGCTGGTCATCGTCGACGAGCTCGCCGACCTCATGATGGTCGCCCCCCGTGACGTGGAGGACTCCATCGTCCGCATCACCCAACTGGCGCGTGCCGCCGGCATCCATCTGGTGCTCGCCACGCAGCGTCCCTCGGTCGACGTCGTCACCGGTCTGATCAAGGCGAACGTGCCCTCCCGGCTCGCCTTCGCGACCTCGTCGCTCGCGGACAGCCGGGTCATCCTCGACCAGCCCGGCGCCGAAAAGCTCATCGGAAAGGGTGACGGACTGTTCCTGCCCATGGGGGCGAACAAGCCGACCCGGATGCAGGGCGCCTTCGTCACCGAGGACGAGGTCGCGGCAGTCGTGAAGCACTGCAAGGATCAGATGGCGCCGGTCTTCCGCGACGACGTCACGGTCGGCACGAAACAGAAGAAGGAGATCGACGAGGACATCGGCGACGACCTCGATCTGCTCTGCCAGGCGGCCGAACTGGTCGTCTCCACGCAGTTCGGCTCGACCTCGATGCTCCAGCGCAAGCTCCGGGTGGGTTTCGCGAAGGCCGGCCGGCTGATGGACCTCATGGAGTCACGCAACATCGTGGGTCCCAGCGAGGGTTCCAAGGCGCGCGATGTCATGGTTAAGCCTGACGAACTCGACGGGGTGTTGGCCGTCATTCGTGGGGAAACCGCTTCGTAAGAGTTTTGCGGGCAACCGTTTCGCCCGGTCGTACGTCAAGTTGAAGGAGGAGCAGAGGGATGATCCGTACTGTGCTCCACCCACTGCTCTGCCCAAGGGACTGCCGGGCGAATCCGATGGCGTACAAAGCCGTCCCTCCCGGTTGCCCCACCCTTTCGCGCCACCCCTAGACTGGACATCCAGCAGGTGGCTCACGCTCGAAAGGCGCCCCCGTGTCCATCGGCAACTCCCCCGAAGACGACCGGCCTTCCATCGGTCGCGCGCTTCATCAGGCTCGTATCGCCGCAGGTCTGACGGTCGAGGAAGTCAGCAGCTCCACCCGGGTGCGCATCCCCATCGTGCACGCGATCGAGGAGGACGACTTCTCGCGCAGCGGCGGCGACGTCTATGCACGCGGCCATATCCGTATGCTCGCCCGCGCCGTCGGGCTCGACCCCGATCCGATGATCGAGCAGTTCGACGCCGAGCACGGTGGCCGCCCCGCGCCCACCCCCGCGGCGCCTCTGTTCGAGGCGGAGCGGATCCGGTCCGAACCCCGTCGGCCCAACTGGACCGCGGCGATGGTGGCCGCGATCGTCGCCGTGGTCGGCTTCGTCGGCTTCACGCTCTTCAACGGCGACGACGAGGGTTCGGGCGCGGCGCAGGTCGCCGAAGGCTCCGCCCCCGACAAGACCACTGCCAAGCCCACCCCGTCCAAGCCCTCCGACCCCAAGCCCGCCCCCTCCGAAAGCGCCATCGCCGCCGCTCCGCGGGACAAGGTGACGGTCAAGCTGAGCGCCACCGAGGGCAAGAGCTGGATCTCCGCCAAGGACCACAACGGTCGCCTCCTGTTCGACGGGCTGCTGCTCGAGGGCGACTCCAAGACCTTCCAGGACAAGGAGCGGGTCGATCTCGTCCTCGGTGACGCCGGCGCGATCGAGCTGTTCGTGAACGGCAAGAAGGTCGACGACCAGTTCGAGCAGGGCCAGGTCGAACGGCTCTCGTACACCAAGGGTGACCCCGAGGTCGGCTGACCTCTCCACCCCGCGTCCGTCACATCGGTGGGTGTCCGGCAATCGTGCCGGACACCCACCGTTGTCTTTTCCACCGCGAGACGCGTCGTGTCACGCACGGTCCAGGCCGCCCCGGTATCGTCACTGTGTGTATCGGCAACCCTGCACGGCAGGGCGGGTGCGGGGACAAAGTAGTCTTGAGCCCATGCCCGAACGCCGTACCGTCGCCCTTGTCACTCTCGGCTGCGCCCGTAACGAGGTGGACTCGGAGGAGCTTGCAGGCCGCTTGGCAGCGGACGGCTGGGAGCTCGTCGAGAACGCCACGGACGCGGATGTCGCCGTCGTCAACACCTGTGGATTCGTCGAGGCCGCCAAGAAGGACTCCGTCGACGCCCTTCTCGAAGCCAATGACCTGAAGGATCACGGCAGAACCCAGGCCGTCGTGGCCGTCGGCTGCATGGCCGAGCGCTACGGCAAGGATCTCGCCGAGGCGCTGCCGGAAGCTGACGGAGTACTCGGCTTCGACGACTACGCCGACATCTCCGACCGCCTGCAGACCATCCTCAACGGCGGGATCCACGCCTCCCACACCCCGCGCGACCGGCGCAAGCTGCTGCCCATCAGCCCGGCCGAGCGGCAGGACAGTGCCGTCGCGCTGCCCGGCCACGCCCAGGAGGCCGCGCCGCCCCCCGCCGACCTGCCGGACGGCGTCGCACCCGTCTCCGGTCCGAGGGCCCCGCTGCGCCGCAGGCTGGGGACCAGCCCCGTCGCCTCCGTGAAGCTGGCGTCGGGCTGCGACCGGCGCTGCACGTTCTGCGCCATCCCGTCCTTCCGCGGGTCGTTCATCTCGCGTCGTCCCTCCGACGTCCTGGGGGAGACGCGCTGGCTCGCCGAGCAGGGCGTCAAGGAGGTCATGCTCGTCTCCGAGAACAACACCTCGTACGGCAAGGACCTCGGTGACATCAGGCTTCTGGAGACACTGCTGCCCGAGCTCGCCGACGTCGACGGGATCGAGCGGATCCGCGTCAGCTACCTGCAGCCCGCGGAGATGCGGCCGGGGCTGATCGACGTACTGACGTCCACGCCCAAGGTCGCCCCCTACTTCGATCTCTCCTTCCAGCACTCCGCCCCCGGGGTGCTGCGTGCGATGCGCCGGTTCGGCGATACGGACCGCTTCCTCGAGCTCCTGGACACCATCCGGAGCAAGGCGCCCCAGGCGGGCGCCCGGTCCAACTTCATCGTGGGCTTCCCAGGTGAGACCGAGGCCGATCTCGCCGAGCTGGAACGCTTCCTCACCGGCGCCCGCCTGGACGCCATCGGCGTCTTCGGATACTCCGACGAGGAGGGCACCGAGGCCGTCGGCTACGAGAACAAGCTGGACGCGGACGTCATCGCGGAGCGCCTCGCGCACATTTCGCAGCTGGCTGAGGAGCTGACCTCGCAGCGGGCCGAGGAGCGGGTCGGCGAGACCCTTCAGGTGCTCGTCGAGTCGGTCGGGTCGGAGGAGGACGGGCCGGTCGCGGTGGGCCGCGCGGCGCATCAGGCACCTGAAACGGACGGCCAGGTCATCTTCACCGCACGCGAAGGGCTCGTGCCGGGCCGTATGGTCGAAGCGAAGGCAGTGGGCAGCGAGGGAGTGGACCTCGTGGCCGAACACCACGAGCTTGTGGAGGCAGCCAGATGACGGAAGCCCCGGCATCCGCGGCAGGCGGCTCCGGCGCGACGCCGGCGCACCGCGGCGGCAAGCTGGGCGCGGCGGCCGTCAACCAGGCCGGCCTGTGGAACATCGCGAACATCCTCACCATGGTGCGGCTGCTGCTCGTGCCGGGGTTCGTCGTACTCCTCCTGCACGACGGCGGCTACGACCCGGCCTGGCGTTCGTTCGCCTGGGCTGCTTTCGCCATCGCCATGATCACGGATGTCTTCGACGGTCACCTGGCCCGCACGTACAACCTGGTCACCGATTTCGGGAAGATCGCCGACCCCATCGCGGACAAGGCGATCATGGGTGCGGCTCTGATCAGCCTGTCGTCGCTGGGGGACCTGCCGTGGTGGATCACCGGTGTGATCCTCTTCCGTGAGCTGGGGATCACCCTCATGCGTTTCTGGGTCATCCGGCACTCGGTGATCCCAGCCAGTCGCGGCGGCAAGATGAAGACCCTGGCCCAGGGCATCGCCGTGGGGATGTACGTACTGGCGCTGACCGGTCCCCTGGCGACCTTGCGCTTCTGGGTGATGATGGCCGCCGTGGTGCTCACGGTCGTCACCGGCCTCGACTACGTACGCCAGGCCTTCGTACTGCGCAGGCTGGGGCTCACGGCGGAGCACGCGGCCGCCATGGAGGCTGTCGCGGTGGCGGCGGACGACGCAGCCCGGGGCGTCTGTGCCACGGACGACCTCGCGCCCCGCGCCGCGGCGCCCGCCGTGGAGCCGCTCGGCGAGCCGGTCGTGGGCGGCCGCGGCGCCGCCGAGGCCGACCGGTGACCTCCGGCGCGGCACAGGTGCTGCGGCGGCTCGAGGAGCGCGGTGAGACGCTCGGGGTCGCCGAGTCCCTCACCGGCGGCCTCGTGGCCGCGGAGCTGACCGCGGTGCCTGGAGCCTCACGGACCTTCCGCGGGTCCGTGACGGCCTACGCCACGCCCCTGAAGCGTGACGTGCTGGGCGTCGACGGGGCGCTCCTCGACGAGCGGGGTGCGGTGGACCCGGACGTCGCACAGGCCATGGCCGTCGGAGTGCGCCGGGTCCTGGGCGCGGACTGGGGGGTGTCGACCACGGGTGTCGCGGGCCCAGAGCCCCAGGACGGCAAGGCGGTGGGAACCGTCTTCCTGGCCGTCTCCGGGCCGGCGGGCGTACGGAAAGTCGCCGAGCTGAGGTTGAACGGAGGGCGGGCGGACATCCGTAGAGAGAGTGTGCGGACCCTGCTCGAGCTGCTCTCCGGCGAACTCGGCGAAAATGCGAGGGCACAGGATACGGAACAGATCGGGGGGAATTGATGTTTGCAGCCCTGAGTGAACACGACATCGCTCCCCGCACGGCCGCAGCGCGAGGCGGTACGGTGGGGCGTGAAGGATGCGGCTACGCGGTCCGAGGAGGGAGCCACCGATGATTCTGCTCCGTCGCCTGCTTGGTGACGTGCTGCGTCGGCAGCGCCAGCGCCAAGGCCGTACTCTGCGCGAAGTCTCCTCGTCCGCCCGAGTCTCGCTCGGCTATCTCTCCGAGGTGGAGCGGGGGCAGAAGGAGGCATCCTCCGAACTGCTCTCCGCCATTTGCGACGCGCTGGACGTACGGATGTCCGAGCTCATGCGTGAAGTGAGCGATGAACTGTCGTTGGCCGAGCTCGCCGAGTCGGCTGCGGCCACTGATGCGATGGCTGCGCCGGTGCGCCCGATGCTGAACGCCGTCTCCGTCGCCGGAGTACCCGCGGGACGGGTGACGATCAAGGCGCCGGCCGAAGCGGTGGGTGTCGCCGCCGCCTGACCGGCGCGATTCACGTGCACGAAGGCCCCGGCCGACCCGCAAAGGGTCGGCCGGGGCCTTTCGCGTACCGGTGTGTGCGTGGCCTCTCCCGGGGCAGGCGCGGAGTGAGCCCGGAAGGCGGCTTTCGGGAACGGCTACCAAAATGACCGTTTCGCAATATATGTGGCATCGTGGACGAATAGTACGCCGAACAGCTATCTGAACGGAGAAGTGGATGTCTGTCGTCAAGAGCGCACTGTCCGAGGGTGACCGCAAGGTCGTCGGTGACGCGCTGCAGGGTGCGCTGGTCGACCTCGTCGACCTCTCCCTCGTGGCCAAGCAGGTCCACTGGAATGTGGTCGGCCCGCGCTTCCGTTCCGTGCACCTCCAGCTCGACGAGGTCGTGGACACGGCGCGACAGCACTCGGACACGGTGGCGGAGCGGGCTTCCGCGGTCGGCGTCAACCCTGACGGCCGCTCCCGGACGCTCGCAAAGACCACCGCCATCGACGCCGTCCCCGAGGGATGGATCAAGGACGTGGACGCCGTACGCGTGCTCGTCGACGCCCTGCGGGTGGTCATCGACCGCATGCGGGAGCGTATCGAGGCGACCGACGTACCCGACCCCATCAGCCAGGACATCCTGATCACACTCACAGCGGATCTTGAGAAGCATGCCTGGATGTTCCAGGCCGAGAGTGCCTGAGCTCGACATCGAGGAAGGAATCGCCGTGACGGACAAGAAGGCAATGGACAAGCTCAAGGGCAAGGCGAAGGAAGCCGCCGGGAAGGTCACCGGAGACCGCCGCAAGGAGACCGAGGGCAAGTCCGACCAGGCCAAGGCCAAGGCAGAAGGTGCCCTGGGCAGGGTGGGGGAGCGCGCCAAGGGTGTGAAGGACTCCCTGGGCGACGACAAATAGCACAGGACGCCCACGCGGTGTGCCCCCGAGGAACCACGTTCCCGGGGGCACCGGCACGTCAGGAACAGGCCGCGGGATGCAGTCGGCGTCTCCCCGGGGGAAACTGCGGGGGAGGGCCGTGGTCCGCCGCTCCCCACGACCTGGGACAGCGCGCGGGGGCGCTGTCTGCCCGCCCCGCACGCCTGCGACGCACCGGGGCGCCCTCCCGAAGCGGATCAAGCCGTACTAGCGTCGGCCGGAGGAGGCAGCCATGGTGCGGCGATGGGTGCCCGTGATCGTCCTCGGCGGCCTGTGGTGGTGGGCGGTGCTCCGCCTCCTCCTCGAACCGGAGCAGGCCGGACTGATCGAGGGCGCGGTCGCGGCCGGGGGATGGGGACTCAGCCTTCTGCCGGTCCATGTGACCGCTGATGCGCGGCCGGGTCGGGCTTCGGGCGAGCCGCGAACCTCTATATCCGCCCCGCCTCCGACCACGGACCGTCCGCAGCGCAGACGGCGGTCCGTTCTGAAGCGGAGGGCTCCGTAGATCCTTCGGAGTTGACTGCTGAGCCTGTGTCGAGGCGGTCGGCAGTTGAATCCAGTCGTTCAGGCTTCTGTGTCAGCGAACGTGATCGATGTTCGGCCCGATGCCTTTGATCCTGGTCGGAGTTCCGTCCGGGGCGAACGGGTGGTGGAAGGTGAAGGCGCGCGGCGCGGAGCCGTGGTCGTGGAGATGCTCCAGCCTTGAAACCCCTTCCCGCCAGGTGGGTATCACGCCGTCGGAGACCCACCAGAACACGTAATTCGGGTGCTCTGTCCTCTCGAACCAGTCGTAACGCCTGTTCAGCGCCTCACGGTGCAGGCCGGTGTAGATGGCGTCGAAGGCGGGGTGCAGGCCGGTCCAGAGTGAGAGGGTCGCGGCCAGGGCGGTGGTTTCCACCGTATGGCCCTTGCTGTACCAGGCAGGTGCGGCGAACTGTCCCCATGCGCCCCAGTCCGCCCCGAAGAGCGAGCCGCGGTCACCGTCTGCCGCTTCGGCACGCGCGAGGTACCCGGGGTGCCGGCTGATCCTCCGGTAGACGGCCTCACCGGTGTCGTAGAACTCGCGCGTGAGAGGCGTGGGATCGGCGGGAGGCGACTTCAGGACGCCGAATGTGTACAGAGCAAGATGGGACATGCGTCTCTCCCTGGTCGCGGGGGTGCCTGGTGTGGCCCCGGTGCGGTGGCTCACGTGCGGGGACGAGGGGTCGTGCGGCGGGACCTGATCATCCCGTCGCGGGTGGCTCCGCCTGGAGGAACTCCTGTGAGGCCGTGAGCGATTACCGAAGACCAGGTGAAGGTAGCCGCCTCTGCCGGTCATGTCGAAGTTGCGCTTTCCTCGCCCAAGTGGCCTCTCGTACCGGTCATCGCGGAGGCTGGGGCGGGGCAGGCCGCGGGGTGCCGGCGATCCACTTCGGCCGATCGGTTCGTCCGCTCGAAGACCGTCAACGCTGCGGCCGTCCCGCCTCGTCCGCGCCGCTGCGGGCCGCCGAGGTCCGGGCATCGGCCGGCTGCCTGCCGGGAGTGAGTACGGCTTTCACACCGCTCGTGCCCGGAACCGGCCCGCCAGGCCGGCGGCGTGAACAGCCCCCGAGGGACTCACCGCGCCGACCACCGAGCGGTGGGCCCGGGCTGGCAGTGGGGGCACCAGTAGACGGGCCGATCAGCGCGCTCCGCCTTGCGGATGGGCGTACGACAGCGCAGACAGGGCCGTCCGCCCCGGCCGTAGACGAAAAGACGCTCGCGCACCCCGCCGCGCGACACAGCGGCGACCGCGCCCGTCGTGGTCCGCGTGGGACGGTCGCGATTGGCCTCCAGGAGTTGCTTGGCCGTGCCGACCAGACGAGTGGCCAGGGGCTGCGGGATCTCGCCCATCGGGAGCCACGGCGTCACACGGGCCATGAAGCAGAGCTCGCACATGTAGACGTTGCCGATGCCCGCGAGGTTGCGCTGGTCCAGGAGGGCCTCACCCACGGGACGTACCGGGTCCGCGAGCAGGTTGTGCAGCGCTGTCTCCGGGTTCCAGTCGGGCCCCAGCAGATCAGGACCGAGATGGCCGACGGCCTTGTCCTCGTCGGCGGTACGGAGCAGCTCAAGGACAGGCAGACGGTAGCCGACGGCGGTGTGTTCCGCCGTCGCCAGTACGGCGCGGATCTGGTGCGCCGGACCACCCCGCCAGCGCTCGCCGGGGTCATAGATCCGCCAGGCGCCGTCCATCCGCAGATGGCTGTGGAGGGTGAAGCCCCCCTCGAAGCGGGCGAGCAGGTGCTTGCCGCGCGAGATGACGCCCAGGACGCTCCGGCCTGTCAGATCTGACGTCGCGAACCGGGGGACCCGCAGATCGAACCGGGTCAGCGCGTGACCTGCCAGGGCGCTGTCGAGACGCCGGGCGGCCTGCAGGACGGTGTCACCTTCGGGCATGACTCCATGATGCGGGCCAGGCCCCGTGCACGGTCCGGCCGGCGTCGTCGCGCCGTGTCGGCGGACAGGCGCAGGACTCGCGGCGTGGAGTCACGCGCGCAGGCGCAGCCCTCGCGGCGTGGCAAGGAAGCCGGCGGCCTCCAGGGTGCGGCCCAGCGGTGACGTCAGCGAGGAAGCGCCGTTGGTCCGCTCCACAGTGACCGTGCCGAGCGTCCCGGCGCGGGCCGCCGAAGCCAGCGCCTCGGCCGCCGCGCGGAGTGCGGGGTCGGCCGGATCGGAGGGCCATGCGAGGAGGGACTTGCCGCCACGCTCCACGTAGAGCGTCAGCTCGCCGTCGACGAGGACGACCAGTGCCCCGGCCTTGCGGCCCGGCTTGTGACCCGCGCCGTCCGGCGACTCGGGCCACGGCAGGGCGGCGCCGTACGCGTTGGCGGGGTCGGCCGCCGCGAGGACCAGGGCGCGGGAGGCGGTGCCCGGGTCCGCCCGGTCGCGCGCCGTCGACGCCGCCCTGAGCCGGTCCACGGCGCCGTCCATCGCGAACTGGGCAGCTCCCAGGCCCTCGACGACGTAACCGCGGCGGGCCTGCCCGCTGTCCTCGAAGGCGGCGAGGATGCGGTAGACCGCCGAGAACCCGCCCTCGACACCCTCGGCCTGCACGGCACCCCTGGTCACCACGCCGTGGCGGTCCAGGAGCGTCCGGGCCAGGGCGTGCGCGCGGGGGGTCGGTTCGGGCTCGGCCGGAGGCAGGAGCGACCACCGCCCCGACACGGTCGGCGGCCCCGTACGGGACGCGGGACGGGCTGCGGCGGTCAGTGACCCGTAGCGCCCGCGCGGCACATTGCGCTTCGCCCGGTGCGCGGTGGAACCCGCCGTGCGGCCGGAGCCGAGGAGCGAGCGCAGGGGGGCGAGGGTGTCGTTGGTGAGACGCCCCGACCAGACCAGGTCCCAGAGTGCGTCGGCCAGTTGCGGATCGGTGCAGTCCGGATGGGTGGTGGCACGGACCTGGTCGGCGATCTGCCGGAAGAACAGCCCGTATCCGCCGGAAAGGACGGTGAGTACGGATTCGTGCAGCGCGGTCTGCTCCAACGGGTGGGGAGGCGGCAGGAGCAGGGGTGCGCTGTCGGCGAGGTACAGAGACAGCCAGCCGTCCTTGCCGGGGAGGGCGCCCGCTCCCGCCCACACGATCTCGCCGGTGGTGGTGAGCTCGTCGAGCAGGGCGGGGGTGTATCCCGGGACCCGGCTCGGCAGGATCAGTTTCTCCAGGGCGGACGCGGGGACCGGGGCGCCCTGCAACTGTTCGATGGCGCGGGCCAGTCCGTCGATCCCGCGCAGGCTGTTGTCGCCGATGTGCTGCCACTGGGGGAGGAAGCCGGCCAGGGCCGCGGGCGGAACCGGCTCCAGCTCCTGGCGGAGCGCGGCGAGCGATCGCCGGCGCAGCCTCCGCAGGACCGTCGCGTCGCACCACTCCTGGCCGATTCCGGCCGGGTGGAACTCCCCCTGGACGACTCTGCCGGATGCGGCGAGCCGCTGGAGCGCCCCGTCCGTGACAGCGGTGCCCAGGCCGAAGCGGTGCGCCGCCTGCGTGGCGGTGAACGGGCCGTGCGTACGGGCGTAACGGGCGAGGAGGTCGCCGAGTGGATCCTTGACCGGCTCGGTGAACGCCTCGGGTACGCCCACGGGGAGAGCGGTGCCGAGCGCATCACGCAGTCGCCCCGCGTCCTCGACGGCTGCCCAGTGAGGAGCGCCGCCGATCCGGACCTGGATGGCCCGCCTGGCCGTCTCCAGCGCCGGTGCCCACGTCGATTCCGCTCCGCGCTCGGCGAGTTCGGCGTCGGTGAGGGGACCGAGGACGCGCAGGAGATCGGCGACGCCCTCGGCGTCCTTGATCTTCCTGTCGTCCGTCAGCCACTGCAGCTCACGCTCCAGTTCGCCCAGGACTTCGGCGTCGAGCAGCTCGCGCAGTTCGGCCTGACCGAGCAGTTCGGCCAGGAGGTGGGAGTCGAGCGAGAGGGCCGCCGCCCGGCGCTCGGCGAGGGGTGAGTCACCCTCGTACAGGAACTGCGCGACGTAGCCGAAGAGGAGCGAGCGGGCGAACGGGGACGGCTCGGGTGTGGTCACCTCGACCAGGCGGACACGCCGGGCCTCCAGGTCGCCCATCAGCTCGGTGAGACCCGGCACGTCGAAGACGTCCTGCAGGCACTCGCGGACGGCTTCGAGGACGATCGGGAACGAGCCGAACTCCGAAGCCACCTGGAGCAGTTGCGACGCGCGCTGGCGCTGCTGCCACAGGGGGGTGCGCTTTCCGGGACTGCGCCTGGGGAGCAGCAGCGCACGCGCTGCGCACTCGCGGAACCGGGAGGCGAACAGGGCGGACCCACCGACCTGGTCGGTCACGAGCTGACTGATCTCCCCCTTGTCGAAGACCACGTCGGCGGCCGCTACGGGCGGCTGGTCGCTGTCGTACCCCGCGGCGGGGAAAGCCATGCCCTGACCGTCGGCGCCACCGCCGCTCCCGCCGGCTCGGGCGGGGTCGAAGTCGAGGAGGTCGAGGCCCATCAGATCGGCGTCGGGCAGCCGCAGGACGATGCCGTCGTCCGCGTGCATGACCTGCGCGTCCATGCCGTAGCGCTCGCCGAGCCGGGCGGACAGGGCCAGCGCCCAGGGGGCGTGCACCTGGGCGCCGAACGGCGAGTGCACCACGACGCGCCAGTCGCCCAGCTCGTCCCGGAACCTCTCGACGAGGACGGTCCGGTCGTCCGGGACATGGCCGCAGGCACGGCGCTGCTCGTCCAGGTACGACAGGATGTTGTCCGCCGCCCACGCGTCGAGACCCGCGGCGAGCAACCGGAGCCTGGCGTCCTCGCCGGACAGCGCGCCGATCTCCCGGAGGAACGCGCCCAGGGCACGGCCCAGTTCCAGCGGACGGCCCAGCTGGTCGCCCTTCCAGAACGGCAGCCGTCCGGGAACCCCGGGAGCCGGGGAGACCAGTACCCGGTCCCTGGTGATGTCCTCGATCCGCCAGGACGTGGTGCCCAGTGTGAAGACGTCGCCGACCCGGGACTCGTAGACCATCTCCTCGTCGAGTTCACCGACGCGTCCGCCGCCCTTCTTCGGATCGGCGCCCGCCAGGAACACCCCGAAGAGCCCTCGGTCGGGAATCGTGCCGCCCGAGGTGACCGCCAGCCGCTGGGCGCCCGGGCGCCCGGTGACCGTCCCCGCGACGCGGTCCCACACCACCCGCGGGCGGAGTTCGGCGAAGGCGTCGGAGGGGTAGCGCCCGGCGAGCATGTCGAGCACCGCGGTGAACGCCGACTCGGGGAGCGACGCGAAAGGGGCCGCCCGGCGGGCGAGGGCCAGCAGGTCGTCGGCCTGCCAGCTGTCGAGCGCCACCATAGCGACGATCTGCTGGGCGAGCACGTCCAGCGGGTTGGAAGGGATCCGGAGGGACTCGATGGCTCCCTCGCGCATGCGCTCCGTGACGACGGCGGCCTGCACGAGATCGCCGCGGTACTTGGGGAAGACCACACCGGTGGACACCGCCCCGACCTGGTGACCGGCCCGTCCCACGCGCTGCAGACCCGAGGCGACGGACGGCGGCGACTCGACCTGGATCACCAGGTCGACCGCGCCCATGTCGATGCCCAGCTCCAGGCTCGATGTGGCGACCACGGCGGGCAGCCTGCCCGCCTTGAGGTCCTCCTCGACCTGGGAACGCTGCTCCTTGGACACCGATCCGTGGTGTGCGCGGGCGAGCAGGGCGGGCGCTCCCCTGGCCGCCCCCGACTGAGCCATGATCTCGGCGGGGGAGTGGGCCTCGGGCAACGGGCCGACGCTCGCCGAGGGCTCCTCGAAGGCGGTGCCCGTCGCGCGCTCGTAGGCGATCTCGTTGAGCCGGTTGCACAGTCGCTCTGCCAGCCGCCGGGAGTTGGCGAAGATGATCGTGGAGCGGTGCGACTGCACGAGATCCGCGATCCGCTCCTCGACGTGCGGCCAGATGGACGGCTTCTCGGCCTGCCCGCCCTCGTCGCCCGTGGCGGGAGAGCCGCTCAGCTCGCCCAGATCCTCCACCGGGACCACGACGGACAGATCGAACTCCTTGGCGGAGGGCGGCTGGACGATCTCCACCTTCCGCTGCGGCGACAGGAACCGGGCCACCTCGTCGACCGGCCTGACCGTCGCCGACAGGCCGATCCGTCGCGCGGGCCTCGGCAGCAGCTCGTCCAGACGCTCCAGGGACACGGCGAGGTGTGCCCCGCGCTTGGTCCCCGCCACGGCGTGCACCTCGTCGATGATCACCGTCTCGATCCCGGCGAGCGCCTCGCGGGCCGAGGAGGTGAGCATCAGGAACAGCGACTCCGGGGTGGTGATCAGGATGTCCGGGGGCCTCGTCGCCATCGAGCGGCGCTCGGCCGGAGGGGTGTCGCCGGAACGGATCCCCACCCGCACCTGCGGCTCCGGCAGGCCCAGACGCACGGACTCCTGGCGGATTCCGGTCAGCGGCGACCGCAGATTGCGTTCCACGTCGACCGCGAGCGCCTTCATCGGCGACACGTAGAGCACGCGGCAGCGCTTCTTCGCCTCGGCGGGCGGCGGGACGGCCGCCAGCTGGTCCAGGGAGGCGAGAAAGGCGGCGAGCGTTTTGCCCGATCCGGTCGGGGCGACGACCAGCACGTCCGAACCCTCGCCGATCGCCCGCCAAGCACCCTCCTGCGCCGCGGTGGGCGCGTCGAAAGCACCCGCGAACCAGCCGCGGGTCGCGGGTGAGAACGAGTCGAGTGCTGAACCGGCCATGCCCCCCATCGTGCACCCCGGCACCGACAACGGCCGGTGGACGATCCTGGCGCTCACCTTCACGGCTGCCGTCCACCGCTGGGACCTGCGAGGATACGGACATGGCAGAGGCGCGGACCACGCAGGAATGGGCGAGGCACTGGCAGTACGCGGAGCTGCCGGACCTCGACCTGCTGCGTGCCAGGTACGTCCGCCACGCCTTTCCGCGTCACAGCCACGAGGGCTACGTCCTCGCCGCCGTCACCAGCGGCGTGGAGGACATAGGACTCCCCGGCGGCAGCCTGCGAGCGGGGCCCGGCACCGTGGTCATGATCAATCCCGAGGTGCCGCACACCGCGCGCGCCGGAGTGGCCGAGGGATGGGTGTACGCCACGCTCTACCCCTCCGCGCAGGTGATCAACGACATCGCCGCCGACGTGGCCGGCCTGCGCGGCACGGTCCGCTTCGCAGAGGCCGGTGTACGCGACCCGCACGCCTCCCGGCTGATCACCGAGGTCCACAGGGCCGCCGAGGAGGGCAACGCGCTGGCCGCCGACAGCGTCCTGCGCGTGCTGGTCGCCGGGCTGCTCGACCGGCACGGCAGCGTGCTGCCGACCAGGGCGCCGCACTGTGCCGGTGCCTGTGACGCCGCCCGCGCCCGCGCCGTGCTGGAGGAGCGGATGGAACGGCCACCGACCCTCGGGGCACTCGCCTCCGAACTCGGCACCAGCCCCTTCGCACTCCTTCGGGCCTTCAGGAAGCGGTACGGGATGCCCCCGCACACCTGGCTCACCGACGCCAGGGTGCGCCGTGCGCGGCGCATACTCGACGCCGGATCCGCGCCGGCGGACGCAGCGGCCGCAGTCGGCTTCACCGACCAGCCCCACCTCAACCGGCACTTCACCCGGATCGTCGGAGTGCCCCCGGGGGCCTACCGGCGAGAGCGCGCAAGAACGTACAAGACCGGCGGGGATCCCTCCCCGTAGCGTTCCGGGCGTGGCAGAACAGACAGCACCCCCGCAGAACACCTTCGCCGGCGATCCACCGGGCCCGCCCGGGAGTAAGCCCGACGCCGCGGTCGTCCGGGACGCGCTCGGCGTGGGCATAGCCGTGGGCCTCTCCGGATTCGCCTTCGGCGTGACCTCGGCAGGCTCCGGACTGACCCTTCTCCAGACCTGCGCCCTGAGCCTGCTCGTCTTCACCGGGGCCTCGCAGTTCGCACTCGTGGGCGCTCTCGCGGCGGGCGGGAACCCCTACACCGCCGCAGCCGGGGCGTTCTTCCTGGGCGTCCGAAACGCCTTCTACGGGCTGCGCCTGTCCCCGTTGCTGGCCGTTCCGCGGATGCTGCGCCCGTTCGCCGCCCAGTGGGTCATCGACGAGACGACGGCGGTCGCCCTGGGCCAGCCCACCCGGCGTGCCGCACGCATCGGCTTCACGGTCACCGGGCTCAGCCTCTACGTCCTGTGGAACCTGACCACGCTGGCCGGCGCTCTCGGGGCCGAGGCGCTGGGCGACACCGACGCCTGGGGGCTGGACGCGGCGAGTCCGGCCGTGTTCCTCGCCCTGCTCGCCCCGATGCTCAAGAGCACCACGGAGCGCGTGACCGCGGGCCTCGCGGTCCTGCTCGTCCTCTGCCTCCTGCCGGTTCTTCCGGCCGGTGCACCCGTACTCATGGCCGCCCTCGCGGCCCCCGCCGTCCTCTTCCTGAAGGGCCGCCGCCCTGACACCCGGGGCGACTCCGCCACCGAAGGCACGACGACGCCCCGGGAGGGCCGATGAACATCTGGATCGCGGTCGGACTCACCGCTGTCGGCTGCTACCTCGCGAAGCTCCTTGGGCTGCTCGTCCCCGCCGGAGTGCTGGAGCGTCCACTGGTACAGCGGCTGGCGGCGCTCCTGCCGGTGGCCCTGCTCGCTGCCCTCACCGCCGAGCAGACCTTCGGCGACGATCAGCAACTGGTCCTGGACGCCAGGGCCGCGGGCCTCGCCGCAGCCGCCCTCGCCCTCGTCCTGCGTGCCCCCTTCCTGGTCGTCGTCGGGGCCGCCGTCGTGGTCACCGCGGCCGGGCGCGCCCTCTTCTGAGGCATGCGGGTCAGCGGAGGTCGCGCCCGTACGCCCGCAGCGTCCGCAGCGCCCTGAGCGTCACGATGGGGCGGCCCTCCAGGGCCGTACCGGGGGCCCACTGACGCCAGTCGACCGGCCAGCCCCCGTCTTCCTGCTGCTCCGCCGCCAGGTGGTCCAGCGCGCTCTCCAGCTCGTCGTCGGTGAACCAGCGACGGGCCAGCGACCCGGGGGTGCGGGCGTAGTCGTACGGAAAGTGGTGTTCCCCCGGGGCGTAGCCGGGGGAGACCGGGTACTCGGAGCTCCGCCCCGGATCCAGCACCACCAGTTGCTGCTCGCGCACCAGTCTGCCCAGGCGTGCGGCGGCGGACTCCGCACGCGCCCGGTCCGGTACGCCGTCCAGGAAGGCGACGGCCGCCTCGATCTCGTACGGATGGGACCCCTCGAGTGCCTCCACGGCGGCCCAGCAGAAGTCCGTGGCCCGGAAGAGCCAGGCGTGCCACACCTGATTGCGGTGCAGCAGCCCGACCACGGGGCCGGTCGCGAGCAGCTCGGGGGGCGGCTCGTCGACCACAGGGATGAAGGGGGCGGCGGGATAGCCCCGCTGCGAGGGGAGAAGGGCCGGCAGTGCACCCTCCTTGGTCGACACGTCGGTCAGATAGCGGCAGATCCGCTCCACGCGCAGACCGCCGCAGCGGTCGATCGAGTCGAGGACGCTCAGTGCGTGGGCCGTGTGCAGCGGCTGGCTCACAGGCCCCCTGAGGTCGGGTTCCAGCGCGTGGGCGTAGCCACCGTCCTCGTTCCTGTAGGCGGCGAGTGCGGTCTCGACGGCGTCCGCGCTCCCTTGCAGGAAAAGATGCGCGAACCGCCGCTGCTCGAGGACGCGTGCGGTGAGCCAGATGAACTGCTCGGCTCGGGCGAGGGGGCTTGTTCCGGTTCCGGCCATGGACCGACCGTAGGGGCGAACCGCCGCCGGCCGGGCTCGCCCGGCCCGTCTGCACTCTCAGGAGCGGGATACTGAGGGCATGCGGTTGACGATTTTCTGGGAACGGATGGCGGACCACTTCGGCGAGGCCTACGCCGAGTCCTTCGCGCGCGACCACGTGATGGCCGAGCTCGGAGGCCGGACGGTGTACGAGGCCCTGGCCGCCGGCTGGGAGACGAGGGACGTCTGGCGAGGGGTCTGCTCCGCGGTCGGCATCCCCGCGGACAAGCGCTGACGCTCCGGCCCGCGTTCCGCCGGCCAGGCACTGACACCCCGCGGGGTCGCGCACGTCGCAGGCACCGGCGGCCCACGCGACCTGATGTCAGCCCGGTGCGCGAGACTTGTCCCGTGGCACCGACAGACGAGACCGTTCAGACCCAGCCGCCCGCCTCGCCGTCCGTCCCGCCGGCCGCACCACCGGGTGCGCCGACAGGGACAGGCCCCGTCCGCATGCCCAGGTGGCTGCCGCGTGCCATGGTCACGGCGCTGGCCCTCTACGGGTGCTTCCGGCTGGGCAGCTGGGCGTTCGGCCAGCTCATCGGGTTGCTCATCAACATCCTCATCGCCTTCTTCCTGGCGCTCGCCATCGAACCGGCCATCAGCCGCATGGCCGCACGGGGGATGCGCAGGGGACCGGCGACCTTCCTGGTCTTCCTGGGCGTCCTGATCGCGGGTGTCGGGTTCGTGCTCCTGCTGGGCTCCATGCTCGCGGGCCAGATCGTCGACATGGTCGAGGAATTCCCGAAGTACCTCGACTCGGTGATCAACTGGGTCAACCAGACCTTCCACACGGAGCTCTCCCGGGTCGAGGTCCAGGACAGCCTTATCCACTCCGACTGGCTGCAGAAGTACGTGCAGAACAGTGCGACCGGAGTGCTCGACGTCTCCACGACCGTGCTCGGCGGACTGTTCCGGCTCCTGACGATCTTCCTGTTCTCGTTCTACTTCGCCGCCGACGGCCCCCGCCTCAGGCGCGCGCTGTGCTCCGTACTCCCGCCCTCCCGGCAGGCAGAGGTGCTGCGCGCCTGGGAGATCGCGGTCGACAAGACCGGCGGCTACATCTACTCGCGAGGGCTGATGGCGCTGGTCTCCGGTGCGGCGCACTACATCCTGCTGGTCGTCCTCGGAGTGCCGTACGCTCCCGCCCTCGCTGTCTGGGTCGGCCTCGTCTCGCAGTTCATCCCCACGATCGGCACGTACCTCGCCGGTGCGCTGCCCATGCTGATCGCCTTCACCGTGAACCCCTGGTACGCGCTCTGGGTGCTCGGCTTCGTCGTGGTCTACCAGCAGTTCGAGAACTACGTGCTGCAGCCGAAGCTCACGTCCAGGACCGTCGACATCCACCCCGCGGTCGCTTTCGGATCGGTGATCGCGGGGACGGCGCTGCTGGGCGCGGTCGGGGCGCTGATCGCCATTCCCGCCGTCGCGACGCTCCAGGCCTTCCTCGGGGCGTACGTGAAGCGCTACGACGTGACCGACGACCCGAGGGTGCACGGCGGCCAGCGCCTGCGCCGCGGGGTGCCGCTCCTGTCGCGGTTCCGTCGCGCGGTGCGGGGCGGCGACGGGGCGTGAGGCGGGATCCCGTCAGCGGTAGCCGGTGACATCCGCCGGCAGGCCGGCATCCTGGACCTCCACCAGGTAGCGCCAGGCGTCGGGACGGGTGCCGTCGATATCCGTGATGCCGTACACCTGCGACGTACAGAGCTACCAGCTCACGTCACAGTTGATTGACTTGCTCGTTGTCGACCGTCATGAGGGCTACGCTCGGTCGTGTCGGCCCGGCGCGGTGCGCTTGACACCAAAATCGAACATACATTCTTATGGGATTCCGGCCGGGTTTTCCCGGGCCCGACCATGGAGTTGTCCACAGGCCGGGAAGACGTCGAGGCCCATTGTCAGTGGCAGGGGTTAGCGTCTGACACGTGAAGCGATCGACTCAAGCAAATCGGGTGGAACCCATGGCAGGAACCGACCGCGAGAAGGCGCTGGACGCCGCACTCGCACAGATTGAACGGCAATTCGGCAAGGGCGCGGTGATGCGCCTCGGTGAGCGGCCGAACGAGCCGATCGAGGTGATCCCCACCGGGTCCACCGCTCTCGACGTCGCGCTCGGCGTCGGCGGTCTGCCCCGCGGCCGCGTGGTGGAGGTGTACGGACCGGAGTCCTCCGGCAAGACGACGCTGACGCTGCACGCCGTCGCGAACGCGCAGAAGCTCGGCGGATCGGTGGCGTTCATCGACGCGGAGCACGCTCTCGACCCGGAATACGCGAAGAAGCTCGGCGTCGACATCGACAACCTCATCCTCTCGCAGCCGGACAACGGCGAGCAGGCGCTGGAGATCGTGGACATGCTGGTCCGCTCAGGCGCACTGGACCTGATCGTCATCGACTCCGTCGCGGCCCTGGTGCCCCGTGCGGAGATCGAGGGCGAGATGGGTGACTCCCACGTGGGTCTGCAGGCCCGTCTGATGAGCCAGGCACTCCGTAAGATCACCAGTGCGCTCAACCAGTCCAAGACCACCGCGATCTTCATCAACCAGCTCCGCGAGAAGATCGGGGTCATGTTCGGCTCCCCGGAGACCACGACCGGTGGCCGGGCACTGAAGTTCTACGCCTCGGTCCGTCTGGACATCCGCCGTATCGAGACCCTCAAGGACGGCACCGACGCAGTGGGTAACCGCACCCGCGTCAAGGTCGTCAAGAACAAGGTCGCGCCGCCGTTCAAGCAGGCCGAGTTCGACATCCTGTACGGCCAGGGCATCAGCCGTGAGGGCGGCCTGATCGACATGGGCGTGGAGCACGGCTTTGTCCGTAAGGCCGGCGCCTGGTACACGTACGAGGGCGACCAGCTCGGCCAGGGCAAGGAGAACGCCCGCAACTTCCTCAAGGACAACCCCGATCTCGCCAACGAGATCGAGAAGAAGATCCTCGAGAAACTCGGCATCGGTGTCCGTCCCGAGGAGCCTTTCGCGGAGCCCGCGGCCGACGCCGAGCTCACCACGGGTGCGCCGGCCGATGCCGCGGCCAAGTCGGTGCCGGTTCCCGCGACCAAGGCCAAGCCCGTCAAGGCCGCGGCGGCCAAGAGCTAGGCGATGACGCGTCGCACGGAATGGTCGGGTGCCGGAACAGACACGGGTCCCGGTCCCGAGTACGCGGCAGAAGGCTCCGGGGCCCTCGCGGAGCCCGGTCGGGGGGCCGGGTTCGGCGAGGGGGCGGGGCGGCGATCCCGCTCCCACTCCAGGGGCGGCGGTTCCCCCTCCTCGTCGAGGGCCGAGAAGGGGGAACCGCGAGACCCGGTCGAGCAGGCAGGCAACATCTGCCTGCGACTGCTGACCGGGACTCCGCGCACTCGAAAGCAACTGGCGGACGCCTTGCGCAAGCGGGAGATCCCCGACGAGGCGGCGGAGGAAGTGCTGTCGCGGTTCGAGGACGTGGGGCTGATCAACGACGCAGCGTTCGCGGACGCCTGGGTCGAGTCCCGCCACCACGGCAGGGGACTCGGCCGCCGCGCCTTGGTGCGCGAGCTGCGTACGAAGGGGGTTGACTCCGCGCTGATCGACGAGGCGGTCGGGCAGCTCGACTCCGATCAGGAGGAGGAGACCGCCAAGGAGCTCGTCGCGCGGAAACTGCGCTCCACCAGAGGGCTGGACCGCGACAAGCGGATTCGTCGGCTCGCGGGCATGCTCGCGCGCAAGGGGTACGGCGAGGGGATGGCGCTACGCGTGGTGCGTCAGGCGCTGGAGGCCGAGGGGGAGGACACCGAGGGGTTGGACGAGCCCTTCTGACCGGGGCGGATGCACAACGGACGGGGGCGGTGGGGACCGGCACCGGGCACGAGGCCGGGGTCTGAGGGGAGCGGGGCGGACGCACGGGGATCGCGCCCTTCGGCTCCACGCAGGGGGGTCGACGGCCTGAAGCCGCATCGGTCGGGGGACACGCGCGCATGGTCTGATGAGCAGGCCTACTGCGGTGGCGGAGGGGGCCACCGCCGCAGGCTGCGTATCCGGGTGCGGAGGAGCGGATACCTGGGGTCAAGCCCCGACTCAGCAGCCGGTCTCACCGCGATCCGTGTCGCGGCGACCTGCGTTCAGCGAAGGCGGACCGTATGTAAACGGCCGGTGCTTTCCGGGCGCGGTCATTCCCCCGCCATCGAAGCCCGCCGGATGGTCGCGTCGATCAGGGCGAGCGCCTCCTCGGCGGTGCGGCCCGGATGCCGGTTCCAGGGGCCGATCAGATCGGTCCAGCCCTGTGAGCGCAGCTCGGTGATCATCCAGGCGCCTGCGCGGTCGACGGTCCGGAGAGAGCCGTGACCGAGCCGGTGGGCCGTCAGCATGGCCCCGCACACACAGCGCGCACCACGTGCGTTGCGCAGGCGATAGGGAGTGTTCTGCCAGCCCCACTCCGTCAGGATCCGCCGGGCGTGGCCGAGGTGGGTGGAGGGGCGCACGTCGGGCTGCCCGATGCGGCGCCAGGCGTGCAGGTGGTCGGGCAGCAAGGCGCCGAGACGCCCGGGAAGTCTTCGCTCGCCGCCGGGCAGCGCGGGGAGCGTCCGGAGGGATTCCTCGACCAGCTGCTCGACGGGCACGGACAGGAGAGTCCGCCAGTCGGCAGGGTCCGTGAGCCGCGCTCCGTCGTGCGGTGCGGGCGCCGGGTGCAGGTGCTCGGGGGCGAAGGGCTCCGCCCAGGGGGCCGCGGGCGCGGCCTCCACTTCCGCGACCGCGCACGCGACCTGCGCTGCGGGCACCGCGCACGTTGCCCCGACGCCGGACACCGCGTGGTCGGACCCCGGCGCCGGACACGCGTGCTCGGGGTCGGTGCATGGAGGGTCGGGGGTCGTGGCCTCCCAGCCTGAGACGATGCGCTGCCACGCATCCGTGTCATGGAGCCGGGAGGCCTGGGCGTCGAGCTGATCCGGGTTGAGCTGAGCGGTGTCCATCGACGCGGCATCTCCGTACATTCCGGTCCTCAGTGATGAGGTGAATGTCGGTCGCACGCGCTGACAGCTTCACCGGGGGAGCAGCGTTCGGGTGTGTCGGAGCGGCATTCGGGGCTTTTCGGCACCCGGGTGGCCGGTCAAGCACAGCCGGCCACCCGGAGGCCGAGCCCGCAGAGGGATCGGGTCAGGGCGCCGGGGGGAGCCCGGGAGCGACGGGAAGCCCTGCCGCGCGCCACGCCTGGAAACCACCGGTCAGGTCCGTGGCCCGGTGCAGCCCCAGCTGCCGCAGGGAGGCGACGGCGAGACTCGACGCGTAACCCTCATTGCAGATGATCACGATGCGGAGATCGTGGCTGACCGCCTCCGGGACACGGTGGCTGCCGCGCGGGTCGAGCCGCCACTCCAGCTCGTTGCGCTCGATGACCAGTGCACCGGGGATCAGGCCGTCCGCCTCGCGCAGGGCCGCGTAGCGGATGTCGACGAGCAGTGCACCCTGCTCGGCAGCGGCTGCCGCTTCATCGGGGCCGACCCGGGTGTAGCCCGCCCGGACCCGGTCCACCAGTTCGTCGATGCCGACCTGCTCCGCCGGACGGTTCCCGTCATCGACGCTCACTGCCAGTTCTCCGGGCGCTCGGTCTGCTCGAGGCGGAGCACCGCGCCCGTACGGCTGAACCGCCGGATCTGCGGATGGGGCGGGTGGTAGGCGTGCACGGAAACGGCGTGCTCGTGTTCGGACTCGTTCAGCACTTCGTGCACGTGATGCCTGCCGAAGGCCCTGCCCTGCCCGGTGGCCAGCCGCCGTGTCCGGTCGACGTCCTCGCTGAGTTCAAGGGTCTTCCAGCCGTCGGTGGGGAGGCGCATGGCGAGCGAGTGCTCCCTGAGCGTGCCGGCCGCCACGGTGAAGGCTCCCGTCGACTCGGCATGGTCGTGCCAGCCCGTGCCGGTACCGGGGGGCCAGGCGATCAGCCACGCCTCGCTGCCAGCCGGCCCCTCCAGCCGCAGCCAGGTGCGCCCCTCGGGATCGTGGGGAAGTGAGGCGACGAGCGCGGTGTCCTTTGCGGTCCGGCGGACGAAGGCGAGCAGTTCTGCGGCGGTCGGGGTGGGGGTGGACGCGGCCGGGGCGCAGGGTTCGACGGCAGGCGCGAGTGCAGGCACAGGCGCCGGCGGGACGTCGGTCTCGTCGACCGGCGCGGACGTGGACAGGAAGGAAGAGGAAGCAGACACAGGGGGCCGTCCTGGAGTTCGCGAGGAGGCACAGCCGCGCGCCGAAGAAAGCGCGGGGTGCCGGGGCAGGCGATTCAGCAGGACGGGCGACACACGCAGCCCGCATAGCGGACCAGGTCCATATGGACCCTCCGCCACAGGCGCACGTCGGTGTCGGTCATGATCCGGAGTACACCATGTGGGCCTGCGACGGTCAATTGACGTCCGCGGTTCGGTCGGATCTCGCAGTGGTGCGCGCCCCGTCCCCGGGCGCCGTGCCCGCCCCGCCCCCGTGCACCGTGCCCGCGCCACCCCCGCGCGCCGTGTCGGCGGCCTCGTGGAGCTCCGCAGGCCGTACGCCGCTGAAGGCGGCCACAAGATGCCCGTCCGGCCTGACCAGCAGCACCGTATGGGCCGTCGCCCCCGGGTAGCTCTCGGTCACCAGCAGCTCGGCCTTCGCCGGCAGGGCGTTCACCGCCGCGACCAGCCGGGGCATGACCCCCGCGGTGAGCCAGTGCCGCCGGTCCCACACCCCGGTGCCCGGCGCGACGAGGATCACCAGCAGGTGCCCCTGGCCCAGCCGCTCGCGCAGCCGGACCGCCTTGCCGTCGGGCGCCGTCACCCGCACGTCGGCGACCGGCGCACCAGGAGCCGTGCCCACCGAGAGGTGCGCCTCGGCGTGTTGAGGTGAAAGGGGGGAGTGCGCGTATGACGGCGGCGCACCCAGCGGCCCGCACCCCAGGTGGCCATCGGCGAGCAGGGTGTCGTGCCCGCGTGCGCCGCCCGGCAGAATCGTGCGAAGGCCCGCACCGCCGCGCAGTATCGGCAGCGACTGGTCGGCGGCCCGGAGCCGCGCGGCGACCGCCGCCCTGCGCTCGGCCTGGTAGCTGTCGAGCAGCAGTTCGGAGGCACCGTGGTGCCAGGCCTGCGCCAGTTTCCAGGCCAGGTTCTCGGCGTCCCGCAGGCCGTCGTCCAGCCCCTGGGTGCCGAGCGCGCCCAGCAGATGCGCGGCGTCCCCGGCGAGGAAGGCCCGCTTGGACCTCCAGCGCCTGGCCAGCCGGTGGTGCAGCGTGTAGACCCCGGTGTCCAGCAGTTCGTAGGCCGGCGTCTCGCCGCACCAGCCCTCGAGGGTGTCGCGGATACGGATGATCAGGGCGTCGGGCGTGACCAGCTCGCCGCGCGGCGGGAGGAGCCAGTCCAGCCGCCAGACACCGCCGGGCAGCGGCCGGGCGGTCACCTCCGTACCGCCCGAGCGCCAGGGGGGTGATCGGTGCAGCACGGCCTCGCCCGGCCAGGGCAGTTCGGCGCGCAGCGCGGCGACCGCGTGCCGTTCGACCGCCGTACGGCCGGGGAACCTGATGTCCAGCAGCTTGCGTACGGTGGAGCGCGCGCCGTCGCACCCGACCAGGAAACTCCCCCGCCACCAGGTCGAACCGGGCTCCCTGGTGTGCACGGTGACGCCGTCCGCGTCCTGCTCCAGAGTGTCGATCCGGCTGAACGGCACCATCTCGACCAGGTCGTGTGCGGCGGCCGCCGCCCGCAGTCCTCCGGTGAGCGCGTGCTGGGGCAGGTGGACGGGGGAGGGGAGCGGAACAGAGCCCTCCTCGTCGCCCAGGGGCACCGCCCGTACCAGCTGCTTGCGCCGTACCGAGCGCCAGCCCGCCCAGCGCAGCCCCTCGTCGCGGATCGCGGAGCAGCCGAGCCGCTCCACCAGGTCCGCGGTGTCCTCGCGTAGCACCACGGTGCGCGCGGGGCGGGGTTCGTCCTTGCCGGGGCCTTCGTCGAGCAGGACCGAGGGAACGCCCTGGGTGGCGAGAGCGAGCGACAGCGCCAGACCGACCGGCCCGGCGCCGACGACGATCACCGGGTCCACGGTGTGATCCCTCCGGCGCAGGTCGTCGGGGTCGAGGGGGAGGGGAGGGGTGCGGCGGGGGCTGTTCGGGGCGGGATCACAGAACGTATGCAACCTATTGCCGGTGCTTGCGTCAAGTGACCGGGGGACGTGGCGGGGGGCGCGGCGTATGCGCCGGCGCCCCCCGTGGTTCCGTCAGCGACGGACCGTCAGTTCCCCTGTCCGTCCTGGAGGACGAGCGGCGCATCGCCGATGGACTTGATGTCCCCGCCGGGGCCGGCGGCGACCACCGTGCCCGTGCTCTTCTTCCCGCGCCGGAGCCTGCGCTCGAGCCAGCTCGCGAACGAGGTGAGAGCGAAGTTCAGCGCGATGTAGATCAGCGCGACGATCGTGAAGCACGCGATGGTGTTCGCGCCGTAGTTCGCGCTCATCGGGCGGACCGAGGCCAGCAGCTCCGGGAAGGTGAGCACCGCCCCGCCAAGTGCGGTGTCCTTCACGATGACGACGATCTGGCTGACGATCGCGGGCAGCATCGCGGTGACCGACTGCGGCAGCAGCACGTACCGCATCGTCTGGCCCTTGCGCATGCCGATGGCCTTCGCGGCGTCGGTCTGCCCGTGCGGGAGGGAGAGGATCCCGGCCCGCACGATCTCGGCGAGCACCGAGGCGTTGTACAGCACCAGGCCCGTGACGACGGCGTAGAGCAGACGTTCGTCGGTGGCGATGTCGGTGAACTCCGCGTAGGCGGCGTTCGCCGTGATCATCAGGATCAGGACGGGGATGGCTCGGAAGAACTCCACGACGACACCGGAGGGCATCCGCACCCAGCGGTGGTCGGAGAGCCTGCCGATGCCGAACAGCGCCCCGAGCGGGAGAGCGATCAGCAGGGCGAAGAACGCGGCCTTGAGCGTGTTCTGGAACCCCGGCCAGATGTACGTCTCCCACGGCTGCGGGCTCGTGAAGAACGGCTCCCACTTGACCCAGTCGAGCTGGTGCTTCTCGTCGAGGCTGGTGTACACCCACCAGGCCACCGCGGCGAGGGCCGCGAGGAAGACGACGGTGTACAGGATGTTACGCCGCTTGGCGCGCGGCCCCTGTGCGTCGAAGAGGACGGAGGTCGTCATCGCTTCACCGCCACCTTCTTGCTCACCCAGCCGAGCAGGAGCCCGGTCGGGAGGGTGAGGCAGACGAATCCGAACGCGAAGACGGCGGATATGAGGATCAGTTGGGCTTCTGCTTCGATCATCGACTTCATCAGGGTCGCCGCTTCGAGAACGCCGATCGCCGCTGCGACGGTGGTGTTCTTGGTCAGCGCGATCAGCACGTTGGCCAGCGGGTTCACGACCGAGCGGAAGGCCTGCGGGAGGATGGTCAGCCGCAGCACCTGGACGAAGCTCAGGCCCAGCGCACGCGCGGCTTCGGCCTGTCCGGCCGGCACCGTGTTGATGCCCGACCGCAGCGCCTCGCACACGAAGGCGGCGGTGTAGAGGGCCAGCGCGAGCACGGCGAGCCGGAAGTTGATGACCTCGAAGTTGCCGCCGCCACCGAGGGTGACCCGCAGGGTCTGGAAGAGGCCCAGCGAGGCGAAGACGATGATGACGGTCAGCGGGATGTTGCGGACGATGTTCACGTAAGCGGTACCGAAACCGCGCATCAAGGGGACCGGGCCGACCCGCATACCGGCCAGCAGCGTTCCCCATATGAGGGAACCGAGGGCGGAGTAGACGGTGAGTTTCACCGTCACCCAGAAGGCCCCCAGTAGGTCGTAACCTTCAAGAAAGTCGAACACGATCTCCCGTGCTTCCACGTGTGGGGAGGGCTCGGTGCGCCGCCTCGGCGGCGGCGCACCTCGTCAGCCCGGCTTCGGACCGTCCGGAGAGTGGAGCCCTACTTGACGACGTTGCCGATCTTCGGCGCGGGGTCGTTCTTGTAGTTGGCGGGGCCGAAGTTGGTCTCGACCGCCTTGTCCCAGGAACCGTCCGAGACCATCTTCGTCAGCGCGGCGTCGATCTTCTTCTTGAGGTCGGCGTCGCCCTTCTTGAGGCCGATGCCGTAGTTCTCGTTGGTCATCTTGAAGCCGGCCAGCTTGAACTTGCCCTTGTGGACGTCCTGCGCCGCGTAACCGGCGAGGATCGAGTCGTCCGTCGTCAGGGCGTCGATGGCCTTGTTCTCCAGGCCGGTGAGGCACTCGGAGTAGCCGCCGTAGTTCTGCAGCTGGGCCTTCGGGGCCAGCTTCTCCTTGACGTTCTTCGCGGAGGTCGAACCGGTGACCGAGCAGAGGTTCTTGTTGTTCAGGTCCGCGGGCGTCTTGATGGAGTCGTCGTCGGCGCGGACGAGGACGTCCTGGTGCGCGAGGAGGTACGGGCCCGCGAAGTCGACCTTCTGCAGGCGCTCGTCGTTGATGGAGTACGTGGCGGCGATGAACTTCACGTCGCCGCGCTCGATCGCGGTCTCGCGGTCGGCGCTCTTCGTCTCGACGAACTCGATGTTCTTGGCGTCGTAGCCGAGCTCCTTGGCGACGTACGTGGCGACGTCGACGTCGAAGCCGGCGAACTTGCCGTCGGGCGTCTTCAGGCCGAGACCGGGCTGGTCGATCTTGATACCGATCGTGATCTTGCCGCCGCCGCCCGCGGCGTCGTCCTTGTCGTCGGAGCCGCAGGCGGTGGCGGTGAGGGCGAGAGCGAGCACGGCGGCGGACGCGGCGGTGACCTTGCGAAGCTGCATGATGGAATTCCTCGGGTTGACGCGATGTGAGTGTTCAGCCGGCACTGGACCAGCCGTGCGGATCAGTGGTGAAGGATCTTCGACAGGAAGTCCTTGGCCCGGTCGCTGCGCGGGTTGCTGAAGAACTGGTCCGGCGTGGCCTCTTCGACGATCTTTCCGTCGGCCATGAAGACGACCCGGTTCGCGGCGGAACGGGCGAAGCCCATCTCGTGGGTGACGACGACCATGGTCATCCCCTCCCGCGCCAGCTGCTGCATGACCTCCAGGACCTCGTTGATCATCTCCGGGTCGAGCGCCGACGTGGGCTCGTCGAAGAGCATGACCTTGGGGTCCATGGCCAGTGCGCGGGCGATCGCGACGCGCTGCTGCTGGCCTCCGGAGAGCTGCGCCGGGTACTTGTCGGCCTGTACGCCGACCCCGACGCGGTCGAGCAGCGCCCGGGCCTTCTCCTCGGCGAGCTTCTTCTCCGTCCTGCGGACCTTGGTCTGGCCCAGCATCACGTTCTCGAGCACCGTCTTGTGCGCGAAGAGATTGAACGACTGGAAGACCATGCCGACATCGGCACGCAGCCTGGCGAGCTCCTTGCCCTCCTGGGGCAGCGGCTTGCCGTCGATCGAGATCGCGCCCGAGTCGATCGTCTCCAAGCGGTTGATCGTGCGGCACAGCGTGGACTTCCCGGACCCGGAGGGCCCGATGACTACGACGACCTCGCCACTGGCGATGGTCAGGTCGATGTCCTGGAGCACATGCAGCGCGCCGAAGTGCTTGTTGACGTTGCTCAGTACGACAAGGTCGTCTCCCGCAGGTGCGGCATCCTCGGCGGCCTTGGTCACTGACACTCCGCTCATCGGCTTCTTGCTCCGTCCTCCTCGGTTAGGGAAGGACCCTAGTGACGCAGTGCGACGAACGTCATTACATCTGAGCGGAAATTGAGCATAACGATCCGGCCTCAGCCGGACACACCGCGTGAACGGGACACCGCGGCCCGCTCATCGGCGTACCGGGTGGGTAACGGAAACCCGCTGGTAACCGGGAGGGTCTTGACTGGCGTACCCGTCATCGGAGTGGATGCCCTGATGTGGGATGGCGTGAATCGGCGCCGTACGCGAAGGTTCACCCGGCGGAACTTCCGCCAGCCATCACGGATAGTTTCCGCTGTACCGGAAAAGGGGACCCGGAAACGTGAACGGAGGGGAGGGGTCTTGAGGCTTTTGCTCGTCGAGGACGACGACCACGTCGCGGCGGCCCTGTCAGCCGTTCTCGCACGCCACGGCTTCCGGGTGGTGCACGCCCGTAGCGGCGAGGAAGCGCTGCAGGCGCTGCTGCCCGCCGAGAAGGAGCCCTTCGGGGTCGTGCTCCTCGACCTCGGGCTGCCCGACCAGGACGGCTACGAGGTGTGCGGGAAGATCCGCAAGCGGTCGGCGATCCCGGTGATCATGGTGACCGCGCGGTCCGACATCCGCTCGCGTATCCACGGCCTCAACCTCGGCGCTGACGACTACGTCGTGAAGCCCTACGACACCGGTGAACTCCTCGCTCGTATCCACGCCGTGGCCCGGCGCAGGACGGCCGGCGAGGACACCGGGTCCACCCCGCTCGCGGCCCTGCTGCTCGGCCCCGTCCGCATCGAACTGCCCACCCGCAGGGTCAGTGTCGACGGCCAGGAGGTCCAGCTCACGCGGAAGGAGTTCGACCTGCTCGCCCTCCTCGCGCAGCGGCCCGGCGTCGTCTTCCGCCGCGAGCAGATCATCAGCGAGGTGTGGCGGACCAGTTGGGAGGGGACGGGGCGCACGCTGGAGGTCCACGTGGCGTCGCTGCGCTCCAAGCTGCGGCTCCCCGCCCTGATCGAGACCGTGCGGGGCGTCGGTTACCGGCTCGTACCGCCGTCGGGCTGAGGACGTAACGCCCCGTGCGCACCCGTCTGCTGCCCCTGCTCATCGTCCTCATGGCCGCCGTGCTGCTCGCCCTGGGTTTCCCGCTCGCCGTCCGGGTGGCCGCCGCAGAGCAGCAGCGGGTCGTCATCGACCGCATCGACGACACCGCCCGCTTCGCCGCACTCGCCCAGTTCGTCAGCGAACCCGTCGAGGGGTCGGACGAGCGGCGCCGGATCCTGCAGACCGAACTCAGGGCCTACGACTCGGTGTACGGCATCCGTGCCGGGGTCTTCTACCGGGACGACCGGGCCCTCGCCAAGGCTCCGTCAGGCTGGACCCTGCCTGCCGAGGGCGAGGGCCGTGGCGCGTTCCGGGAGGCCCTGCTCGGGCGACGGTCCCACGACCCGGCCCAGGTCTGGCCGTGGCAGCGCGGCAGGCTCGCCGTCGCCTCTCCAGTGGTCAGGGACGGAGACGTGGTCGCCGTGGTCGTGACCGATTCCCCCACCGGCGAGATGCGTTCCAGGACCCTGCGCGGCTGGCTGCTCATCGCCCTCGGCGAGGCCGTGGCCATGCTTGTGGCGGTGGGGGCGGCCTTCCGCCTCACCGGCTGGGTACTGCTGCCGGTACGGACCCTGGACGCGGCCACCCACGACATCGCCAGCGGCAGGATGCGCTCCCGGGTCGTCGCGTCCGGAGGCCCCCCGGAACTCAGGCGCCTGGCAAGGTCGTTCAACGAGATGGCCGACAACGTCGAGGAAGTGCTGGAACAGCAGCGCGCCTTCGTCGCCGACGCCTCCCACCAACTCCGCAACCCGCTGGCCGCGTTGCTCCTGCGGATCGAACTCCTCGCGCTCGAACTCCCCGAGGGCAACGAGGAGATCGCCTCGGTGCGCACGGAGGGAAAGCGCCTGGCGAACGTCCTGGACGACCTGCTCGACCTGGCGCTCGCCGAGCACGCCGAGGCCGACCTCCGGCTCACGGACATCGGTGCCCTCACCGGCGAACGGGTCGCCGCCTGGCGTCCCCTCGCCGAGGAGAAGGGCGTCACGCTGACCCTGGACGGCGCCGCGGCGGTCACCGGCTGGGCCGACCCGATCGCGCTCTCGAGCGCGCTCGACGCCGTCATCGACAACGCCCTGAAGTTCACGCCCGAGGGCCAGGAGGTCCGGGTCACGGCGGGCACCGACGGGGCCGGTGCGACCGTCACCGTCGCCGACCGGGGGCCCGGGCTCACCGAGCAGGAGCTGGAGCGCGTCGGCGACCGCTTCTGGCGCAGCGGCCGGCACCAGAACATCAAGGGGTCCGGTCTCGGCCTCTCCATCTCACGCGCCCTGCTCGCGGCGGGCGGCGGAGCGATCCGCTACGGCACGCACGAACCGCACGGCCTCCTGGTGACGGTCACCGTGCCGCGCGACGCCCCGCACGTCTGAGAGCCTGTCG
>NZ_JBHVCT010000008.1:0-80382 GCF_042803195.1 Streptomyces sp. NPDC057428 | reverse complement strand
GCGGCGGAGCGATCCGCTACGGCACGCACGAACCGCACGGCCTCCTGGTGACGGTCACCGTGCCGCGCGACGCCCCGCACGTCTGAGAGCCTGTCCGGACGCATCAGGGCTTGGCGGAGCGGTAGTAGCGCCTGGCCCCTTCGTGCAGCGCCAGCGGATCGGTGTAGATCGCCGTACGCAGGTCGACCAGCTGCGCCGCGTGCACCTCCTGCCCGATCCGGTCCCGGCTGTCGATCACGGTCCGGGTGAACGCCTCCGTCATCAACGGGTCCGTACGGTCAGTGGTGATCAGCAGGTTGGCGACCGCCACGGTCTGTACGGCCTGCCCCCGCTGCGCGTGGTCGTAGGCGTCCGCCGGCATGATGGCGGACCTGTAGTGGCGGGTGGAACCGCCGGCCGCCCGGAGCTTGCTGATCAGAGACGCCTCCAGCGGCACCAGCCTGATGTCGAACTTCTGCGAGAGCTCTTCCACCGCACCGGTCGGCAGCCCGCCGGACCAGAAGAAGGCGTCGAGCTCGCCGTCTACCAGCCGCTGCGGCATCGTGTCGATGCCGGCCTGGACAGGCTTGATGTCCTCGGACGGGTCGACGCCCGCCGCCGTCATGAGCCGGTCCGCGACGAGGAGCACGCCCGAGCCCTTCTGCCCGACACCGACACGCTTGCCCCGCAGGTCCGAGACCTTGCGGATGCCGGAGCCCCGGGGCACGACCAGTTGGACGTAGTCGTCGTAGAGCCGTACACACCCGCGCAGCCGTTCGCCATTGGGCTTGCCGCTCTGCAGGTAGGCGGCAACCGCGTCGACGGTGGCGATGGTGAAGTCGGCCCTGCCCGTGGCGACCCGTTCGATGTTCTGCTGCGAGCCCTCGCTGTCCTCCAGCCGTATCGACACCTTGGGCATGTCCTTGGCCAGTGCTCCTTCGAGCCGCTGACCGTACCGCTGGTAGACCCCGCTGCGTACGCCTGTGGAGAAGGTGAGCGTGCCGCTCGGCTCCCCGTCCCCGAGCGGGAGGACCCACCACAGCAGCAGCCCGAGCACGACGGCGGCGGCGCCCCCCTGGAGGGTGCGGCGCCGGCCGAACCGGGACAGTGCGTGGAGCATGGCGCGATCCTGCCAGGCGGTGCCCCGTCCTGGCCAGGCCGGCGGGGGGGGGGCCGGACCACCGGCGGAGGAGGTGGTCCGGCCAGCGCCTACCCTTGTCCCATGAGCAGCGGCAACCGGAGCGAAGCAGTGGACGTCCAGAAGAGCTACGAGGTACGCACTTACGGGTGCCAGATGAACGTCCACGACTCCGAACGCTTGTCGGGGCTCCTGGAGGGCGCCGGATACGTGCGCGCTCCCGAAGGCTCCGACGGCGACGCCGACGTCGTCGTCTTCAACACCTGCGCCGTGCGTGAGAACGCGGACAACAAGCTCTACGGCAACCTCGGCCGCCTCGCCCCGATGAAGACCAAGCGCCCCGGGATGCAGATCGCCGTCGGCGGCTGCCTGGCGCAGAAGGACCGCGACACCATCGTGCGACGGGCCCCCTGGGTCGACGTCGTCTTCGGTACGCACAACATCGGCAAGCTGCCCGTCCTCCTGGAGCGCGCCCGGATCCAGGAGGAGGCACAGGTCGAGATCGCCGAGTTCCTGGAGGCGTTCCCCTCGACGCTGCCCACCCGCCGCGAGTCCGCCTACGCGGCGTGGGTGTCGATCTCCGTCGGCTGCAACAACACCTGCACCTTCTGTATCGTCCCCGCGCTGCGCGGCAAGGAGAAGGACCGCCGAACCGGCGACATCCTGGCCGAGATCGAGGCCCTCGTCGCCGAGGGCGTCAGCGAGATCACTCTGCTCGGCCAGAACGTCAACGCCTACGGCTCCGACATCGGCGACCGCGAGGCCTTCTCCAAGCTGCTGAGGGCCTGCGGCGCCATCGAGGGCCTGGAGCGCGTCCGCTTCACCTCGCCCCACCCGCGCGACTTCACCGACGACGTGATCGCGGCGATGGCCGAGACCCCGAACGTGATGCCCCAGCTGCACATGCCGATGCAGTCGGGCTCGGACACGATCCTCAGGGCGATGCGCCGCTCGTACCGTCAGGAGCGCTTCCTCGGGATCATCGAGAAGGTGCGCGCCGCGATGCCGGACGCCGCCATCTCCACGGACATCATCGTGGGCTTCCCCGGCGAGACCGAGGAGGACTTCGAGCAGACCATGCACGCCGTGCGTGAGGCCCGGTTCGCGAACGCCTTCACCTTCCAGTACTCCAAGCGCCCCGGGACCCCCGCAGCCGACATGGAGGGGCAGATCCCCAAGGAGGTCGTCCAGGAGCGCTACATGCGCCTGTCCGCCCTCCAGGAGGAGATCTCCTGGAACGAGAACAAGAAGCAGGTCGGCCGCACCCTGGAGGTCATGGTCGCGGAGGGCGAGGGCCGCAAGGACGGCGCCACCCACCGCCTCTCCGGCCGCGCTCCCGACAACCGGCTGGTCCACTTCACCAAGCCGTCCCAGGACGTGCGTCCAGGCGACGTGGTGACCGTCGAGATCACCTACGCCGCGCCGCACCACCTGCTGGCCGAGGGCGCCCCCCTGAGCGTCCGGCGCACCCGGTCCGGCGACGCATGGGAGAAGCGCACCGCCGCTCCGGCCTCGCAGCCCGCCGGCGTGATGCTGGGCCTGCCCGGTATCGGCGCGCCCGCCCCGCTTCCCGCGGCCGCGGCCCCGGGGTGCGCACTCGACTGAGTACGCTGACCGGCATGCTTGTCGCCGCTGCCGTCTGTCCCTGCCCGCCACTGCTGGTTCCCGAGGTGGCCGCGGGAGCCGGGCCCGAACTCGACGGCGCGCGGAACGCGTGCCTCGACGCGCTGGGCGTGCTCGCCGCGGCGAGGCCGGACCTGCTGATCGTGGCCGGACCGGCCGCACCGGACGGCCGGGGACCGTTCCCACCGGGCTCGCAGGGATCCTTCGCGGGGTTCGGGGTGGACCTGAGCGTGCGGCTCGGTGAGGGGCCTGACGGGGCCCCCGCCCCGGAGAGCCGGCTGCCGGCGTCCCTCGCGGTCGGGGCCTGGCTGCTGCGGCGCGCGCGGTGGAACGGGCCGGTCGAAGGACTGGGGGTCGGTGAGCCGCTTCCGGCCGACCGCTGCCTGCGGGCCGGAGCGGACCTCGCGGACCGGGCGGAGCGGGTTGCCCTGCTCGTCATGGGTGACGGCAGCGCCTGCCGGACGGTCAAGGCGCCCGGTTACCTGGACGAGCGGGCCGAGGACTTCGACGCGGCGGCGGCCAGGGCCCTGGGATCGGCGGACATCGCCGCACTGAGCGCCCTGGACGAGTCGCTCGCGTACGAGCTGAAGGTGTCCGGCCGGGCGCCCTGGCAGGTGCTCGCCGGCGCGGCCGAAGGGGCCGGTCTGGGCGGACAGCTGCTGTACGAGGACGCGCCGTACGGAGTGGGCTACGTCGTGGCCGCCTGGTCCTGAATCACCGGGGACGGCGCCGTGCGGGCCGCAGGCCCACATGGCGCCACGGCCCTCGGTCCGCCGGTGAGGCGTCAGGCAGCCGGGGGTGCGGGCGGTGTCGTCGGCGGCGTGCCGCCACCGTCCTTCTGCCCCAGGCGGTCGACAGCGTCCTTGGCCTTCTGCGTGCCGGACACGATCTTGTCGCTGTACTTGCCCTTGGTCGTCTGATCGACCGTGCGGGCGGCCTTGTCGAGGCCCTGGTCGATCTTGCCCCCGTGCTGCTGCGCGAGGTCGCCGACCTTTTCCCTGGCCGGGGCCAGCTTGGCCTTCAGGTTGTCCAGGAAACCCATGGGTCACCTTCCGTGCTGGGGACTGGTGGTGACATTTTACTCGTCGGCGGGCAAACACGTGTGACTCGCCGCTACCGGATGCGCCGCCGCCCGTGCGGGCGACGGCGCATCCCGGACGCAGGTGAGCTTCACCCCGGGCGGTCGGAAGGCGTCGCGGAGTTTGGGAGACTGTCCCGGTGAGAAGATCTCCCGCCCCCCGCGTCATCACCGTCGTCGGCCCCACAGCGGCCGGAAAATCCGATCTTGGTGTCTTTCTCGCCCAGGAACTCGGTGGTGAAGTGGTCAACGCCGACTCCATGCAGCTCTACCGGGGCATGGACATCGGCACGGCGAAGCTGACGCTCGCGGAGCGCGACGGCGTCCCCCACCACCTGCTGGACATCTGGGACGTCACCCAGGCCGCGAGTGTGGCCGAATACCAGCGGCTCGCCCGCACCGAGATCGACCGGTTGCTGGCAGCGGGCCGCACTCCCGTCCTGGTCGGCGGCTCCGGTCTCTACGTGAAGGGCGCGATCGACGCCCTGGAGTTCCCCGGCACCGACCCAGACGTGCGTGCCAGGCTCGAACAGGAGCTGACGGAACTCGGATCCGGTTTCCTGCACGCCCGGCTGGCGGCCGCGGACCCCGAGGCCGCCGGCGCCATCCTGCCCAGCAACGGACGGCGTATCGTCCGCGCCCTGGAGGTCATCGAGATCACGGGCAAGCCCTTCACTGCCAATCTGCCGGGCGACGAGCCCGTCTACGACGCGGTTCAGATCGGGGTGGACGTCGAGCGCCCCGAACTCGACGAGCGGATCACCACCCGGGTGGACCGGATGTGGGAGGCCGGGCTGGTGGACGAGGTGCGCCGGCTCGAATCCCTCGGACTGCGTGAGGGGCGAACAGCCTCCCGGGCCCTCGGTTACCAGCAGGTGCTCGCGGCGCTCGCGGGGGAGTGCGGCGAGGAGGAGGCGCGCAACGAGACCGTGCGCGCCACCAAACGCTTCGCGCGCCGCCAGGACTCGTGGTTCCGGCGCGACCCTCGCGTCACGTGGCTGAATGGTGGCCAGGAACACCGAGGAGAACTCCCGCACCTGGCGCTGGCGTTGGTCGAACGGGCGGTCACAGCCTGATCGCATGACAGGCAATCGACGTGTAGCAGGAACCCTCGGTGCTGCATCGACGCAGGTCAGGAGGAATCCTGGGTTGCGGGGCTTCATCAGACTTCGACAGTCTGGAACAGTCCTCGGGGACGGATGCTGACCTCTGACTTTGCTGATGGTCGGTCAGTCGCGCGGGGTTGGTTGCGGGTGGGGTCCTGGAATTTGCTGCGTGATCCGACGGTGACTCTCGAGTGGACGCTCGCCTCCCCCGCACACTGACAGCAGGTCGCGCTGAGGTCGTCCGGGGCGACCCGCCATGGGTACGCCCCGGACGGGGATGGTCAGGAGCCCGCGGTGATCCGGTCCCGTACATACGTGACGAGCGCTGCCGCCACCCGTGAGCGGTCCGGCTCCGGCAGGTCCTCGTAGGCCGCTGAGACCGTCATCCACTCGTTGAAGACCGGTCCCTCGCGGGTGAGGAGCCAGTCCACGCACAGGTAGTCCGCGTCCACCCCCGTGGCCAGCCGTTCGCTGAGCGTGCGCACTTCGTCGTCGCCGTCGAAGGACACGCCGGAGCCGCCCTCACTCACGTTGGCGAGGTAGGAGCCTTCCTTCGGGCGGCGCAGCATCACGGCGACCGCCTGCCCCCGGTGTACGTACACCCGCACGTCGCCGTCGTTCTCCTGGAATGGCTGCACCACCGCGCCCAGCGCCGCCGGGGTGAGGAGGTCGACCGCGGCGGTCAGTTGCTCTGGGCCCTCGGCCTTCAGCACCCCGAAGCCCATGGCCATGGCCCGGGGCTTGACCACGTAGGGACCGGTGCCCAGCTCCTTTCTGACCACCGGCAGCACCCGGCGGGCGTACCGCCCGAAGGGGACCGCGACCGTCGGCGGGACCGGAATCCCGAGCGCCGCCGCCTCGTGACACATCGCGAGTTTGTCCGACCCCAGCGACTCGGCGTCACGGATGCCGTCGTTGAGGAGCACCCGGCCGGCCGCTTTGACGGTCCGCGTGATCGCCTGGATGTGACGGCCGATGCCGGCGTCCCACGTCCAGTCCGACAGCAGGAAGGCGTGACCGCCGTCGAGCAGGTCCTCCTCGTCCAGGTACAGACGCGGCGTCCCGCCGGACCATGCCGGCACGAGATCCCCGGAGTGCACCACCCGCACGGGCAGACCGTTGCGCTCGAAGAGGTTCACGCGGTCGGAGCCCTCCTTCTGCAGCAGGAGGTGGCGTCGGGGGTCGTAGTTGTCAGGGTTGGTGATCCACACGATCGCAGGGGCGCCGGTCGCGCCGGTCGGGGGGAGTGCGTCGGTCACGGTAGGGCTTCCGTTCGTCGGGCATACGGGGGGCGGGGCGAGCGACGCGGCTCGGCCCCGGTCATGCGGCGGGACAGGCACGGCCGGCCCCGGTCAGGTGACCGCCAGGGGTTCGCCGGCGGGCGGGCCGGTCGGCAGGGTCCGCATCCGGCGCAGCGGGGAGAGGACTAGCCAAAGGAAGGCGAGCGAGGTGCCGACCGCCCCCGTGAGCACTGCGCCCCGGGCACCGAACAGTTCGGCCAGCACACCACCGCAGAGGCTGCCGATGGGGCGTGCCCCCCAGGCGAAGAACCGTACGGTGGCGTTGACCCGGCCCAGGAGGTCCGGCGGCACGGTCCGCTGGCGGAAACTGACCTGGGCCACGTTGTAGACGACGAGCGCCGCGCCCAGCCCGAACAGCGAGACGCTGACCAGCGCAAGCCGCCACCCTGGCTGGACGAGCGCGGCGAGCAGGGTGAGCGGGGCGCCGCACGCGACGCTGTACTTCACCGCCGTCGCGTCGCCCAGCCTCTCGATGAGGCGGCGTACCACGAGCGTGGCGAGGACGCCTCCGAGGCTCCCCGCTGTCAGCAGCAGACCCACCGTGGTCGCGGGCACCGCGAGATCGCGGGCGAGCAGGACCAGGAGCATCGCGTAGGACATGCTCCAGAACAGGGTCATCGTCGTGGAGCACAGCACGATGGGCCGCAGCAGCGCGTCCCGCGTCACCACTCGCACGCCCTCGGCGACACCCCGGAGCAGCCTGGGGCGGTCCTTGCGGGGTGGAAACGGTTCCGGCCGTCGGATCAGGGCGACGCACAGGGCGGACCATAGGTACCCCACTGCTGTCGCGACGATCGCAAGGGGCGCGGTCACCAGCTGGATGAGCAGACCGCCGGCACTGGGGCCGACCACGCCCGCCACCTCCTCGACGCCGATCAGCCGGGCGTTGGCGGCGACGAGGCGGTCACCGCCGACCACATGCGGCAGGTAGCTCTGCTCGGCGACGTCGAAGAAGACCGTGAGGACGCCGGTGACGAGGGAGACCGCGCACAGGTGGAGCACGTCGAGGGTGCCCAGGCTCCACGCCACCGGAATGCTGCCCAGGGCCACGGCGCGGCCGAGGTCAGAAGCGATCATCACCGTCCGCTTGCGCATACGGTCCACCCACACCCCCGCGGGCAGCCCGATGACGAGGAACGCCGCCGTCTGGCAGGCCGCGACGGAGGCGACCTCAAAGGCGGAAGCGTGCAGGGTAGTGGTCGCAAGGAGTGGCATCGCCAATCCCAGCAGACGGAAACCGAGCTGGCTCAGCGCCTGGGCGGCCAGCAGCAGGCGCAGGGCGCCCACCTCGCCTCCGCCGGCGGTGGAACGGGGTGGTCCGACCATCACCAGTGCCTTTCAGGGGGCGCGGCCCCGTGACGGCACGGGACCGTGGTGCGGCGCACACCCACGACGGGGCCCTGGGGGCGGCGGTCTCCGAGGTGCGGGACGACGCCACCCGGGTCCTGCCGGGAGCGCGACGATGCTAGAGGCGGCACCGGAGCGCCGCAAGCGGGCGAGAGGGGACGGAGAGCGGGTGAAGAGACACAAAAAGTCCGGAGTTGTACGGGAGTTGGGGAGACATCAGGAATCTCCTGGCAAAGCGGCAGGTCACCTCTCCCATCGGTTTGCTGCTGATATCCGCCGACGCGCGACGACAGCGGCGGGACGTCCCTTTCCTGGCATACGGGCGCTTGCGCCGCCGCACGGCACTGCCCTACGTTGTCTTCGCCACCGCGCCGCAGGCGACGACACGACCGCCTTCGCTGCGGTTTGTCCCGCCCCGCGCCCTTGATCCCGGCCCTCCCGCCGTGTGCCGGTGCGGTACCCCTTCCTCTGCGCCCCGCGGGGCGCTACGCCCGCTGCGCCCACGTCCTACGCTCTGCCCCACGACGGCTCCGCCCGCCCAGGTACGTCTCGTACGGCGACCCCATCCCGTCGGGGCGTGCGGTACCTGCGCGGACCTGCGGCACGCCGGGCATGGGAAGGGCCTCACGGCACGGCGCCATCGACCAGCAGAAACGGCTCAACCGGCAGAGACCGGCCGACGGAACACACCGACGGGCCCGTACGCGACGTCACCGGCCGCCATGGCGCTGATGAGGAGACCATCATGCACACACCGGACGTGGACATCCGGACCGCCGAACGTGACGACCGAAGACCCCCGTCACCTAGCCGGACGCATGAACAGCCCACCCCGGGCGGCGTATCCGCCCTTCCCCCCGCTCTCGGCGTCGTCCGGCGGGCCGCGCACCTTCCCCGCACATCCTGGGACCGTCTCGCCGGTCCCGACAACGCCTATCTGGCGACCCGTTGGCTCGACGTGGCGGAGGACACCTCCGGCGCGGCCATGCGTTATCTCACCCTCACCGACGGCGAGGGCCTGGCCGGTGCACTGGCCACCGCGGTCGCCCACGCGGATGCCCCGTGGCTCGCCGGCCGGCCCGACACCGTACTGCGGCTGTGCGCGGAAGAGGGGCGGCAGGGAGCACAGGAACTTGCCGCGGACCTTCCCGGCGACCTCGCCGACGCCCTACTGCCCGGCCTTGTCTGCGGAGGGCGGCACCTCGGCCGCACCACCCTCTTGAGCCGCGACGGCCACGACAGCCACGACGCCACCGGCGTAAGCCTGCTGGGCGCCGCCGAGCGTCTGGCGGACGAGGATGGACTGCGTAGCGTCGCCTTCCTTCACGTCGACGAGCACGACACCGCGCTGCGGACCCTGCTGACCCGCCGCGGCTACCGCTCCTTCCACTCCGAGGGCTACCACTGGCTGCTGGTGCCGCAGGGCGGCTTCGCGGAGTACCTCGCAGGGTTCTCCGCCCACCGCCGCCGCCGGATCGGCGCCGAACGCCGGGCGGTGCGCGATGCCGGCGTCCAGATCGACATAGGCCCGCTCGAACCCGCCGATATCCCCCGCTTCGCGGAGCTGGAGGCCACACTCCTCGGCAAGTACGGAATGAGTGCCTGGACCCCCGCACGCTCCGCGGCCATCCTGGAGCGCGCACTCGGCGCATGCGGTCCGGACGCGCTGGCGGCCACCGCCCGCCTCGACGGCGAGATCATCGGCTTCGCGCTGATCGTGGTCCACCAGGACCGCTGGTTCGCGCACCGCGCCGGGTTCGACTATGCCGCCCAGCGCAGGCTGCCGCTCTACTTCGAGCTGCTCTTCTACCACCTGGTCGAGGCCGCGGCCCGGGCCGGCGTCACCGTCATCCACTACGGCACGGGCAGCGGCGCCGCCAAAACCTCACGGGGCTGTCTCGGCTCAGGGCAATACGCCTACCTCCGTACGGCGGCCTTCGGCTGAAGGGGGGGGCCACATCGCGTGCCCGTATCCCACACTTCGACCACGTCTTCGTCCCGCTCCACGGAAGACGACATCAGCGATCCACGCACCTGACTGCCTGGGCACGGCAAAGGCAAGAACGCACCAGGTAGAGGCCGACCGCAGTCATCCGGATGAACGTCGCCCCGGACGAGGTACCCCCGTACGTTCCCGTCCCCGCAAGAGCGACCCCGACGCCGAGAAAGAGTGGTCGGGTGGCCCGAGGGAGTCCTAACCCCCGGGCTCCCACAGAACTCGGAGCGGTGGAACGCTCCGTAGTACTGCATCCAGTCGCGCACGATCGGGTTGATCCTGCGGGCCAGTTCGGCGAAGGTGAGGCCGATCCGCAGGTGAAGCCGCCAGGAACGGACCTCCCCGCCACGATGTTCTACAGGACCGAAAGGGATCCGTCGCGTTGCGGGGGAATCGCCACGCCGTTCTGCTGGAGGGCGACGGTACGCGCCGGGGAGGGAATACGGATGCCTTCCACGTGGTAGCGCTTGTGCAGCCGCTTGATGAACTCGTGCTTGATCCGGTACTGGTCACTGAACTCACCCACGCCCAGGATTACGGTGAAGCTGATCCGTGAGTCCCCGAACGTGTGGAAGCGGACGGCGGGTTCGTGCTCGGGCACCGCGCCTTCGACCTCCGTCATGACCTCGGTCACGATCTCGGCGGTGACGCGCTCCACGTGCTCCAGGTCGCTGTCGTAGCCGACGCCGACCTGCACGGTGAGGGTCATCTCCTGTTCCGGGCGGCTGAAGTTGGTCATGTTGGTGCTGGAGAGCTGGTCGTTCGGGATGATGACGAGGTTGTTGGAGAGGTTGCGTACGACGGTGTTGCGCCAGTTGATGTCGACGACGTAACCCTCCTCCCCGCTGGTGAGACGGATGTAGTCGCCGGGCTGGATCGTCTTCGAGGCGAGGATGTGGATGCCCGCGAAGAGATTGGCGAGCGTGTCCTGGAGAGCCAGGGCGACCGCGAGACCGCCGACACCGAGGGCGGTGAGCAGCGGAGCTATGGAGATGCCCAGGGTCTGCAGAACGACCAGGCAGCCTATGGCCAGGACGACGACGCGGGTGATGTTGACGAAGATCGTGGCCGATCCGGCGACACCGGAACGGGACTGCGTGACCGCCCGCACCAGGCCGGTGATCACGCGTGCCGCGGTGATGGTCGCGGCGAGGATGAGCAGCACCGTCAGGATCTGGTTGACGGCGTTGTTGACCCGGTCGGTCAGCGGCAGCGCCGCCGCGGCGGCCGCCACTCCGCCCGCGAGCGCCGCGATCGGCACCAGCGCGCGCAGCGCGTCGACGAGGACGTCGTCCCCGCTCCACCGGGTACGGGTCGCGTGCTTGCTCAGCCAGCGCAGGAGGATGCGCAGCAGGACGCCCGCCGCGAGCCCGACGGCCATCCAGACGACCGCGACGATCCAGTCGTGAAGCGTGAGGTCCCGGTTCACCGGCTGCCTGCCGTCCTGCCGGGAAGGGAGCGTGCACCCGATATGTGATGTGTCGTCACCTTGTTGCCACCTGCTGCTCGAGTCCGGGATGTGCGGGCCTCGCCGTAACGACGAGTCGTTGACCGGCGGGGCTCGCTCATCTTGCTACATGCGCAGGGGTGCTTCGCGGCAGGGCCGCTCGCGTCGGGCCATCTCCCCGCGGGCACTGCCACGCACTTGCACCGGCTGTCAGTTGACTGCTGGCGTACGTAATGGGAAGACGGCGCCGGACTCGCATGAGGCCCCCCTTCCGCGGTCGGGACGAACGGCTGGAAGGGATGGGCGGTGATGTTCGGGCAGGCGCAGTCTCGCTCGTTCTCATGGGTCTCGACAACCATACGATCACCAGCACCGTGCCTGCTCTGTTCTCCGGGATCCCGTGCCACACACCGGACATGACACTACGTCACTTGTGAAACCGGCGAAACGGGCCATTCCCAATCACGCAACGCCCCTGCAGGGCCAACGCCCCCCACGACCAGGGAGACATCAGAGAACTGGCCACCGGGACGCCCTCCCCGGAATCTCCACCCCGTCATCCGGAAAGACCGCCGAAATCGCCGTCGTGGTGCTGAAGTCGAGGCCGTTGTTCAGGAGTATGGCGGCTTTGGAGACGGAGCCGGGCAGGAGGTGCCGGTAGGTACGGAAGGTGATGTTGATGTCGGAGTGTCCCACCGCAGGCGCATGCCGGCCATGAGGTCGACGATGAGGCGGAAGGTGTCGTCGTCGCGGGCCGGGCGGGGAGGCGGACCTGTTCCTTGATGGGGATCACGGTCGGGCTCGGGCGGTACTCCGGCGGACTGACATCGAGAAGCTGGTCGAGAGCTACGATGCCGCGCCTGTGCGCGTCCTTGAGGATGCCCTTCACGCGAGCCCCGGGTGTTGTGGAAGCGGATCGTGCAGAGGTGCGGGCGACTTTAGGCCCTGCGGCACTCGCAGGGCTTGAAGAAGCTGCCCATGCCCCGCGCAAGCTTGTTCGACATGATCGTGATGGTTCCTCCTTCCGGCTGGTCGCGACCGGTCAATCCGGCGCTGACCTGCGGCTATTGCTGACCTCTTGCTGACTCGCCGACCAGCAGCAGGCGTCTGACCTGCGCAAACCCTCCTGAGGGGCTATAACAGCCTGATCACGTGATGGCATCGGGACGCTCCGCCCGTCATTTCGGCGCCCGGGAGCGTGCCATCATCGAGCATCGATCGACCAGTGGAGTCCGAGTTGGGAGGGCGCGTGGCGATGGAAGCCGGCCCCCGCGACACAGACCAGGATGTACCGGGCACGCAGCACGGGACAGGACACCTCAGTCCTGACGGGCCCGACGAGCACGACGTGGTCGGCGAGGTCGAGGTCGAACTCCGCCCGGCCCGCAGGCTGCGGATCTGGCAGCTCGCGCCGATCGTGGCGCTGGCGGCGGTCGGATCCCTGATGTTCGCCTTCCCCCTCGCCTTCGAGTTCGGCGGCGGCGGTGCCGTGGTGGCTATGCTGGGACTGCTGATCAGCTGCTGCGCGGCCGGCTGGGGCATGATGGCCGCGCGCCGCGTCGGGTACACCTGGCCGGGCCTTACCTCCCGGGGGCCGCACGAGCGCCCCGACTGGCGGGTCATCACGCTGTACGTCGCTCTCTGCGGCGCGCTGGTCACCCTCGCCGTCTGGCGCGTGGCCCGCCTCCGCTGAGACGCCCGTCGCCGGGCACGTGGACCCCCGGTCCGGCGGACATCCGTCGCGGCCTCGTACAGTTGGTTCGTGAGCACATCGCAGATCGCCTTCCTCAAGGGCCACGCCACCGAGAACGACTTCGTGATCGTCCCCGACCCGGAGAACGCCCTGGACCTGCCGGTTCACCTCGTCGCCCGGCTGTGCGACCGCAGGGCCGGCATCGGCGGCGACGGACTGCTGCACGTCGTGCGTTCCGCGGCGCACCCCGATGCCGAGGGCATGGCGGAGCAGGCGGAGTGGTTCATGGACTACCGCAACGCCGACGGTTCGGTCGCCGAGATGTGCGGCAACGGGGTCCGCGTCTTCGCCCGCTACCTCCAGCGTTCCGGTCTCGTCGCCGAAGGCGATCTCGCCGTCGCGACCCGGGGTGGGGTCAAGCGGGTGCACATCGCCAAGGACGGCGACGTCACGGTCTCCATGGGACGCGCCGTGCTGTCCGGCGCCGGAGTCACGGTCACGGTGGACGGGCGCAGCTGGGACGCCCGCAACGTGAACATGGGCAATCCGCACGCCGTCGCGTTCGTCGAGGACCTGGACCACGCCGGGAACCTGTACTCCGTACCGCCGTTCAGCCCGCAGTCCGTCTACCCGGACGGGGTCAACATCGAGTTCGTCGTGGACCGCGGGCCGCGGCACGTCGCGATGCGCGTCCACGAGCGCGGCTCCGGCGAGACACGTTCCTGCGGCACGGGTGCCTGCGCAGTGGCCGTGGCCGCCGCACGCAGGGACGGCGTGGACCCCGCGCTGACCGGCGCCCCCGTCACGTACACCGTGGACCTCCCCGGGGGGACGCTTGTGATCACCGAACACCCCGACGGCGGGATCGACATGACGGGCCCCGCGGTCATCGTCGCCGAGGGCGTGATCGACGCCACGTGGCTCGAAACGATGATCGGTTAGAGCTTCGCTCGAATGGGTGATCCGTTTCACGCTGAGCGAGAGCTGGACTGCGCCACGTGGTGGGGTCGATAGCATCAAGCACCGGCCCGGGGGCGCATCCGCACCCCTTGCCCGCCGGTCGACGTTCGCCGGAGGTGCCCCATGAGCGCAGAGGCCGCCAATCCAGGTGCTCCCCTTCGCAAGCGCGGTCGTGCGCGGATCGATCTGCGCCGGCTGGGCCGGGTCGCCCTGCTCGGGCCCGCTTCCCGTGACCGCCTGCCCGACGCGATCGGACACGTGGCGGACGCGCATCGCGCGCACTATCCGGACGCCGATCTGGCCATTCTGCGCAAGGCTTACGTCCTCGCCGAGTCCTCCCATCGCGGCCAGATGCGCAAGAGCGGCGAGCCTTACATCACCCATCCTCTCGCGGTCACCCTGATCCTCGCCGAACTCGGCGCCGAGACGACGACCCTGACGGCGTCCCTGCTGCACGACACGGTCGAGGACACCGAGGTGACCCTGGATCAGGTGCGCCGGGAGTTCGGCGACGAGGTCTGCTACCTCGTCGACGGCGTCACCAAGCTCGAGAAGGTCGACTACGGCGCCGCAGCCGAGCCCGAGACCTTCCGAAAGATGCTCGTGGCCACCGGCAACGACGTCCGGGTCATGTCGATCAAACTCGCCGACCGGCTGCACAACATGCGGACCCTCGGTGTCATGCGTCCCGAGAAGCAGGTCAGGATCGCCAAGGTCACCGAGGACGTGCTCATCCCGCTCGCCGAACGCCTGGGCGTGCAGGCGCTGAAGACGGAGCTTGAGGACCTGGTCTTCGCGATCCTCCACCCCGTCGAGTACGAGAGCACCCGCGCCCTCATCACCGCGTGGGAGGGGGCGCAGGACCCGCTGACCGAGATCGCCGACGGCGTCCGGTCGACCCTGCGGGAAGCGGGGATCAGCGCAGACGTGCTCATCAGGCCGAGGCACTTCGTATCGGTGCACCGGGTGAGGGCGAAACGCGGGGAGATGCGCGGCACCGACTTCGGCCGGCTGCTGGTGCTGGTCGGCGAGGATGCCGACTGCTACGCGGTCCTGGGCGAACTGCACACCTGCTTCACTCCGGTGATCTCGGAGTTCAAGGACTTCATCGCGGCTCCCAAGTTCAACCTCTACCAGTCGCTGCACACCGCGGTCGTCGGTCTCGAGGGAGCTGTCGCGGAGGTCCTGATCCGCACCCACCGGATGCACAAGGTCGCCGAGGCCGGGGTCGTCGCGCTCGGCAACCCGTACACCCAGGACGGCACCGGCGCCGCGCACCAGGCGGAGCCCGCCGACGGCGAGCGCGCCGACCCGACGAGGCCGGGCTGGCTCTCCCGCCTCCTGGACTGGCAGGAAGCGGCCACGGACTCCGACCAGTTCTGGACCACCCTGCGCGCCGACCTGGCCCAGGACCGGGAGATCACCGTCTTCCGCACCGACGGAGGCACCCTCGGGCTGCCGGCGGGTGCCAGTTGCGTCGACGCCGCATACGCGCAGTACGGCGAGGAGGCACACGGCTGTATCGGCGCCCGCGTCAACGGGCGGCTGGCGACGCTCAGCACCGTGCTGAACGACGGCGACACCGTGCAGTTGCTCATGGCCCAGGACGGCTCCTCCGGCCCTTCGCCCGAGTGGCTCGACCATGTGCGTACCCCCGGCGCCCGTATCGCGATCACCGGGTGGCTTGACACCCATCCGGACGGTGCGCAGGGGCCCCGCAAGAGCCCTGCCGCACCGAGACCGCAGGCGCAGCCCGCCGATGACGCGGCGAACGGCAAGGGGAAGGCGGCAGACCGGGACCCGAGCGTGCTCGTCGACAGGCCGGGCGCACCGGTCCGGCTCGCGGGCTGCTGCACGCCCGTGCCGCCCGATGCCATCGTCGGATTCACCGTGCGGGGCGGCGCCGTCACCGTGCACCGGGACGAGTGCCCGGCGGTCGCCCGTATGCGCGCGCTCGGCAGGCCGGCCGTCGGGGCCCGCTGGAACGACCCGGGGGAGTGGAGCCGCAGCGCCGACTACCGGGTCACCCTCGTCGCCGAGTCGTTCGGACGGCCCCGGCTGCTGGCCGACCTCACCGAGGCCATCGCGGCCGCGGACGCGGCCATCGTCGCGGCGACGGTCGAGCCGCCCAGCGAGCAGCGCGTCCGGCACACCTACACGCTGCAGCTGCCCGACGCTGCCGGACTGCCCGGCCTCATGAGGGCGATGCGCGACGTACCCGGTGTGTACGACGTGAGCCGCGCCCAGCAGCCCGCCGCCGCCGGCTGAGCCCCCACGGCCGCCACCCTGCCGGGTGCCGCGACCCGTTCGGGTGGTCCGGCGCGCGCCACCCCCCGCGGGGAGTGCGCGCGCTGATAGCCGTAGTCCATGCCGCTCCCCTCGCGCCGACTGCGCGCCGCTCTGCTGGCCACCGCGTCGCTCAGCCTCGTCGCCGCCACCCTGCCCGCGCCCGAACCGCTCGGCATCGGCGACCGCCTGTTCCCGCATCTGGGCAACCCCGGTTACGACGTCCTCTCGTACGACATCTCGCTCACCTACAAGGGCAGCAACACCAAGCCCCTCGAAGCGGTCACGACCATCGACGCACGCACCACCGCGCCGCTGGAGCGGATCAACCTCGACTTCGCGAGAGGCACCGTCCGCTCCGTGGAGGTCAACGGACTGAACTCCGACTTCGCCACCGCGCAGGAGGACCTGGTCGTCCGGCCGCCCCTCCGCCTCCCTTCCGGGGCGCCTGTACGCATCACCGTCCGGCACACGAGCGACCCCTCGGGGGAGAAGGCCGACGGAGGCTGGGTCCCGACCTCGGACGGGCTCGCGATGGCCAACCAGGCGGACGCCGCGCACCGGGTCTTCCCCAGCAACGACCACCCCGCGGACAAGGCGTACTTCACCTTCCGGGTGACCGCGCCCAACGGCCTCACGGTCGTGGCCGGCGGGCTGCCGGCCGGCAAACGGCACCAGGCGGGCGCCACCACCTGGACCTACCGCACCCGGCACCCCATGGCGACCGAGCTGGCCCAGGTGTCCATCGGCCGTTCCGCCGTGCTGCGGCGCACCGGGCCGAACGGACTGCCCGTACGCGACGTGGTCCCCGAGGCCGACCGCGCGAAGCTGGAACCGTGGCTGAAGAAGACGCCCGGGCAGCTGGCCTGGATGGAGAAGCAGGTCGGCCCGTATCCGTTCGAGACGTACGGGCTCCTCGTCGCCGACACCGATACGGGCTTCGAGCTGGAGACGCAGACGCTCTCCCTCTTCGAGCGCTCCCTGTTCGCCGGCACCGGCTACCCCGAGTGGTACGTCGACTCCGTCATGGTCCACGAGCTCGCCCACCAGTGGTTCGGCAACAGCGTCTCGCCGCGTTCGTGGTCGGACCTGTGGCTCAACGAAGGACACGCCACCTGGTACGAGGCGCGGTACGCCGAGGAACACGCGGGCAAGCCGCTGGAGCGGCGCATGAAGGAGGCCTACGCGCGCTCCGACGCGTGGCGGGCCGCCAGCGGCCCCCCGGCCCGCCCGGACGTCCCGACGCCCGGCCACAAGATCAGTCTGTTCAGGCCGGTCGTCTACGATGGCAGCGCGCTCATCCTGTACGCACTGCGGGAAGAGATCGGCACGGCGGCGTTCGGCCGTCTGGAGCGGACCTGGGTCCGTGAGCACCGGGACGGGTCGGCGACCACCCGCCAGTTCACCGACCTGGCGTCGCGGATCGCCGGCCGGGACCTGACGGCGTTCTTCGGCGGCTGGCTGTACGGGAAGAAGACCCCGCCGATGCCGGGACACCCCCAGTGGCGCAGTCAGGCACCACGGAACGCGGCGGGCGGACAGGTCCCGGCGAGGGCACCGAAACCCGAGTGACGAGCCGGGAGCGGACATGCCAGTATCGACGGGTCGGCACGGCGGCCGGCCGGTGGGCCCCACCCGTGGGAATCTTCCGGCGGTGTCACGCGTTGTGACTGGCGTAACGGACTTCTATCGACGTAAGGATCCAATGACCTCCTCTTCCTCCCTTCCCCAGGACGCGCAGGACGCGCAGAGCGCCACGGAATCCGTATCCGAGAGCCTCAACGAGGGCCTTCGGGCCGACGCCCTGATGGAAGAGGACGTCGCCTGGAGCCACGAGATCGACGGTGAGCGGGACGGTGACCAGCTCGACCGTTCCGAGCGTGCGGCACTGCGCCGCGTCGCCGGTCTCTCCACCGAACTCGAGGACGTCACCGAGGTCGAGTACCGGCAGCTGCGCCTGGAGCGGGTCGTGCTCGTCGGTGTGTGGACGTCGGGCACGGTCCACGACGCGGAGATCTCCCTCGCGGAGCTCGCCGCCCTCGCGGAGACCGCGGGCGCGCAGGTCCTCGACGCCGTGTTCCAGCGCCGAGACAAGCCCGACCCGGCCACGTACATCGGATCGGGCAAGGCGCTCGAACTGCGCGACATCGTGCTCGAGTCCGGGGCCGACACCGTCGTCTGCGACGGTGAGCTCAGCCCGGGCCAGCTGATCCACCTCGAAGACGTCGTCAAGGTGAAGGTGGTCGACAGGACCGCCCTGATCCTCGACATCTTCGCCCAGCACGCCAAGTCCCGGGAGGGCAAGGCCCAGGTCTCGCTGGCCCAGATGCAGTACATGCTGCCGCGCCTGCGCGGCTGGGGTCAGTCCCTGTCCCGTCAGATGGGAGGCGGCGGTTCCAGCGGTGGTGGCGGCATGGCCACGCGTGGTCCCGGTGAGACCAAGATCGAGACGGACCGGCGCCGTATCCGCGAGAAGATGGCGAAGATGCGCCGGGAGATCGCGGAGATGAAGACCGGCCGCGAGATCAAGCGCCAGGAACGCAAGCGCAACAAGGTGCCCTCCGTCGCCATCGCCGGATACACCAACGCAGGCAAGTCCTCGCTGCTCAACCGGCTCACCGGTGCCGGTGTCCTCGTGGAGAACGCCCTGTTCGCCACCCTGGACCCGACCGTGCGCCGGGCCGAGACCCCGAGCGGCCGGATCTACACCCTGGCCGACACCGTCGGGTTCGTGCGGCACCTGCCCCACCACCTCGTGGAAGCGTTCCGGTCCACGATGGAGGAGGTCGGTGAGTCCGACCTGATCCTTCACGTGGTGGACGGCGCCCACCCGGTGCCCGAGGAGCAGCTCGCCGCCGTGCGTGAGGTGATCCGGGAGGTCGGCGCCGTCGACGTACCCGAGATCGTCGTGATCAACAAGGCGGACGCTTCGGACCCGCTCGTACTGCAGCGCCTGATGCGCGCCGAGAAGCACGCGATCGCCGTGTCGGCACGGACGGGTGCGGGTATCGACGAGCTCCTCGCGCTCATCGACGCCGAGCTGCCGAGGCCTTCCGTCGAGATCGAGGCACTCGTGCCCTACACCCAGGGTGCGCTCGTCTCCCGGGTGCACGCCGAGGGTGAGGTGATCTCCGAGGAGCACACCCCGGAGGGCACGCTGCTCAAGGCCCGGGTCCACCAGGAACTCGCTGCCGACCTGGGCATGTTCGCGCCGGTCGCCCACTGACGCCTATGCGGTGACACGAGGGCCGGGCTCCCGCACGGGGCCCGGCCCTCGTGCGTCCGGCGGCCGGTGAAACCCCCACGCGTCGGAGAAACCCCTCTCGTCCCTGCCGCATCCAGGTGTCGTCCCGCGCGGCCGCTCCACGCAGCGGGCCCCCGGCCGGCGGTCGCCGTACCGGGGGCCCGGGAACGGGCCCTACCGACCCGCGTACTTCTTGCTGACGGAGTCGTAGACGCCCTTGGCCTCCTGGCCGAGGCGCGGCCCGGCCAGCCAGCCGGCCGCCACCGGGCCGATGGAGGTGTTGGACACCAGGACCGGCTTACCGTCCTGGCCCTGCGCGACCCAGCCGCCGCCGGACGAACCACCGGTCATCGAGCAGCCGATGCGGTACATCGTCGGCTGGTCCTGGAAGACCGCGAGGCGGCCCGGCCGGTCCGTGCACGTGAGCGCGCTCTGGCCGTCGAACGGAGGAGCAGCCGGGTAGCCGGTAGCCGTCATGCTCGCGATCTCAGGGACCGCCGGGGCGTTGAAGTCGACCGGGAGCGCCGAACCGACCGTCTCCTCCAGGGACTTGCCCGTCGAACCCTTCTCCGGGGCGACCTGCAGGACCGCGAAGTCGTAGGGAGCGCCCTGACCGCCGGTCGCCGCGCCCTGGTTGATCCACTCCTCGGACGTCTGCGCCCACTGGCCCCACCACACGCCGTACGGGGCCATCTGCTCCCTCGACGCGTTCTCCAGCCCGGCGCCCGTGAGGCCGCTGTCGTTGTACGACGGGACGAAGGCGATGTTGCGGTACCAGCCGCCGTTCCTGCCCGCGTGGACACAGTGGCCGGCGGTCCAGACCATGTTGGACCTGCCGGGGTGAGCGGGATCCTGCACCACGGTCGCCGAGCAGACCATCGAGCCCTCGGGCCCGTCGAACAGGAGCTTCCCGGACGCCGGGGCGTTGTCGTGGTACGGCGTCGCCAGGCCCGCCGCCCGCACCGGGACGGGGGTCGGGTCCGTCACGCCCTCGTCGCCGGAGATGTCGTTGGCCACGGGGTTCTCCGGGGGCTTGTCGGCCTCTCGCATCCGGTCCGGGTCCCAGAGGTCCTCGATGATCGGGTTGACGTAGTCCTGGGCCTCACGCAGCCAGGTGTCCTTGTCCCAGTTCTTCCACTCGCCGCCGCGCCACTTGTCGAGATCGATCCCGTGTTCCTTGAGACGGTCCTTCAGGTCGTCCGGGATGGTGATCTTTCCGTCGGTGGCCTGGGCGGCGGACGCGCTCGGCTCGCCGGAGGCGCCGTCGTCCTCGGGACCGCAGGCGGCCGCGGTGAGGGTCAGGACAGCGGCGAGAGCGGCTGCGGCGAACACCCGGGGCGTGCGGCGGACGCTCCCCTCGCGGTGTGCGGTATCGATCGGGCGCATGGGTCGCATCTGGTGATCCCCCTGGGACTTCGTCACTGACTTACTTACCGCGCTGCGGGCTTCGGGCGGGCCACGGCGTCCCGCGTGAGCGCGGTACACACCGAGGACGCCGGAGCAGGGCCCTGCCCGGAGCGCGGCACCCACTATGCCGGGTGCCGTCGGGGACGGCGCGCGGCAGGTCCACGGTTCCGAGCGCGCAAGGATCTTCCGATTTACCCGTGATCTCCCGCGTCCGGCGTCGTTGGTACGTACGGGGGGCACCAGGACAGCGTTCATCGGCGCGCTCCGGCACCGGGGGACCGCACCGAGGTGCAACGCAACTGTTACCGCAGGAGGACCGACAGCCGTGGCCGTGACCCAACCAGCTCCGGTGGCACCTCACGTCGCGTACGACGGGATTCTCCGGAGGCAGGCGCAGCGCGAGTCGGCGGCACGTACCTATGCGCGCTCGCTGCCGATCGTGCCGGTCCGGGCGAGGGGAATGACCATCGAGGGCGCGGACGGACGCCGGTACCTCGACTGCCTCTCCGGCGCCGGCACGTTGGCACTCGGTCACAATCACCCCGTGGTCCTCGAGGCGATCAGAAAGGTCATCGACTCCGGCGCGCCTCTGCACGTGCTCGACCTCGCCACCCCGGTCAAGGACGCGTTCACGACCGAGCTGTTCGCCACCCTGCCACGGGAGTTGGCCGACGACGCCCGGATCCAGTTCTGCGGACCCGCCGGGACGGACGCCGTCGAGGCGGCGTTCAAGCTGGTGCGGGCGGCGACCGGACGCAGCGAACTCCTCGCCTTCACCGGCGCGTATCACGGGATGACGGCGGGGGCGCTGGGCGCCTCGGGCGGCGCTCCCGACGTGCGGGTGACCCGACTGCCCTTCCCGCAGAACTACCGCTGCCCCTTCGGAGCCGGCGGGGAGCGGGGTGCGGACATCGCCGCGCGCTGGACGGAGTACCTCCTGGACGACCCGAAGGGAGGGGTGCCCGCTCCGGCGGCCATGATCCTGGAGCCCGTCCAGGGCGAGGGCGGAGTCAATCCCGCGCCGGACGGCTGGCTGCGACGGATGCGTGAGATCACCCGGGACCGTTCGATCGCGCTGATCGCGGACGAGGTGCAGACAGGAGTCGGCAGGACCGGCGCCTTCTGGGCTGTCGAGCACAGCGGCGTCGTGCCCGACGTGATGGTCATGTCGAAGGCCATCGGCGGCTCGCTGCCCCTCGCGGTGATCGTCTACCGCTCAGGCCTCGACCTCTGGCAGCCCGGCGCCCACGCGGGCACCTTCCGGGGCAACCAACTGGCCATGGCGGCGGGCACGGCCACCCTCGCGTACGTACGGGAGAACAAGCTCGCCGAACGGGCCGGAACCCTCGGCGCGCGCATGCTGGCCCGCCTTCAGGCCCTGAGCGCGGACCATCCGAGCATCGGCGACGTCCGGGGCCGCGGTCTGATGATCGGTATCGAGCTGGTCGACCCCGATGCCGAGCCGCTCACCGTCACCGCGGAGAGCGGATCCGCCCCACCGCCCGACCCCGCCCTCGCGGCGGCGGTGCAGCAGGAATGCCTGCGCCGCGGCCTCATCGTCGAACTGGGCGGGCGTCACGGCGCCGTGGTCCGCCTGCTCCCCCCGCTCACACTCACCGACGAGCAGGCGACGGCGGTCGTCGACCGCCTCGCCGACGCGCTGAGAGCCGCCGAGCACTCTCCGAACCGCCAGGCCGCCGCCGGGCCGACCCGCTGATCCCGGACCCCTCACAAGGAAGACCGCCGTGAACCCCACCCCCGCGCCCGAGGCCGACGGCCCTCCCACCCGCGAGCAGCGAGGACACGAACTGCCAGATGGCCCCCTGGCGGTCGAGTCGACCACCGTGCCGCGTCAGAAGGCCGGTCCGCACGGAGCTCCGCGTACCGGAGCGGACACCCCGTCGAGCGCCCTTCCCGTAAGTCGTTCCTGCCTGGACGGCGCGTTCTCGCATCCGGACCCGCTGGACGATCCGGACCCGCTCCGGGCTGCCGACTCGGCAGGCACGGAAAGCCTGCTGCGCTGCTGGGCCAGGGAGAACGACCTTCCCCGGCCGCTGGCGGCCACCCTGCGCGTCCCCCTCCCCGCGAGCGGCACCGCCCTGCTCGTCCCGGTCTCCCACTGGTCCCCGACCGGCTGGCACCGCTTCGGCACACCGCTCCTGGAGAACGCGCCCGCAGGCACCCCGGGCGTCGACGCGGTCACCGTGGCCGCTCTCCTCGGACGCGAGAGCGAGCGGAGTGCGGGCGTCGATCTGGTGGCCAGGGTGGCCGACTCCGTGCGGCACACGGCCACCTTCATCGCGGAGCGGCGGCGCACGCCGACCACGTCGTCCGAGGCCGATCCCTTCCTGAGCGGCGAGCAGTCCCTCGTCCTCGGGCACCCCCTGCACCCCACGCCGAAGAGCCGCGAAGGCCTCTCCGAGTCGGAAGCGCTGCTCTACTCACCCGAGTTGCGCGGGTCCTTCCCGCTCCACTGGATGGCCGTGGACCGCTCCGTACTCGCCACGGACTCCGCCTGGACGAAGGCCGGCCGGCCGGTGACGGCCCAGTCGCTCCTCGCTCCCCACGCCGAGGGACTGCGCCTCCCTGAGGACACCACGGCCCTTCCGCTCCACCCGTGGCAGGCCGCAGAGCTCATGCGGCGCCCCGAGGTCGTCGCCATGTGCGAGAAGGGGCTCCTCCACGACCTCGGTCCGCACGGCGCACGCTGGCACCCCACGTCCTCGGTGCGCACCGTGTACCGGCCGGGTTCCGACCTCATGCTGAAGCTCTCCCTCGGCGTACGCATCACCAACTCCCGGCGGGAGAACCTCCGCAAGGAGCTCCACCGGGGAGCCGAGGTCCACCGACTGCTGCGCACCGGGCTGGCGGACCGGTGGCACGCGGCGCACCCCGGCTTCGACATCGTCAGGGACCCCGCCTGGCTGGCCGTCGACGCACCGGACGGCACCCCCGTCCCCGGACTCGACGTGATGCTCCGCCACAACCCGTTCGGTCCGGCCGACGACGCGGTGTGCATCGCCGGGCTCACCGCAACCCGCCCCTGGCCCGGGCGTCCGGGCACGCATTCACGGCTCGCCGACACGGTCTCCTCGCTCGCCGCCCGTACCGGCCGGACGACCGGGGCGGTCTGCGCCGAGTGGTTCCTGCGCTACCTCGACCGGGTGGTGCTCCCCGTCCTCTGGTTCGACGCGCACGCGGGCGTCGCCCTGGAGGCCCATCAGCAGAACACGCTCGTCCTCCTCGACGGGGACGGCTGGCCCGTCGGCGGCAGGTACCGCGACAACCAGGGCTACTACTTCCGCGAATCACACCGCACCGCGCTGGAATCCCGGCTGCCCGGCATCGGAGCCGTCAGCGACACCTTCGTGTCCGACGCCGTCACGGACGAGCGTCTCGCCTACTACCTGGGAATCAACAACGTGTTCGGGCTGATCGGGGCCTTCGGCGCCCAGCGGCTCGCCGACGAGCGGCTGCTCCTCGCGGCATTCCGCCGGTTCCTCGAAGGCACCGTGACACTCGGCTCGCCCCTGCCCGCGTATCTGCTCGGAGCCGGACAGCTGCGCTGCAAGGCCAACCTGCTCACCAGGATGCAAGGCCTCGACGAACTGGTCGGGCCCGTCGACACCCAGTCCGTGTACGTCACCATCGCCAACCCACTCCAAAGCTGAGAGACAGGACCGACTGAACCCACGAGAGGAGAGCGTCACCGTGCATCACGCCGATGCGCAGACCGGAGACGGCACCGGCACCGAGGACACCCTCGAGCTGCGGCTCACCGAAGAGCTCCTCGCCCTGCTCGGTGACGACGCTCCACCGGCCGCCGGAAGGGCCGACGTCTCCGCTCTCGTGGGCGGCCCGGATGCGTGGAGTCCCGTCGCCACCCCCGCCGGTCACTTCCACCTGGTCACCGTGGAACCGGAACGCGACGTTTCCGTCATCAGCCACTGGATGAACGATCCCGCAGTCGCCGCCTTCTGGGAACTGGCGGGTCCGGAGTCCGTCACCGACGCCCATCTCCGGCGCCAGCTGGCGGGAGACGGCCGCAGTGTCCCCTGCCTCGGAGTGCTGGACGGTGTCCCCATGAGCTACTGGGAGATCTACCGGGCGGACCTGGACCCGCTGGCCCGCCACTATCCCTCCCGCCCCCACGACATGGGAGTCCATCTCCTCATCGGCGGTGTGACCGACCGCGGGCGGGGAATCGGCACCGTACTGCTCAGGGCCGTCTCCGACCTCGTGCTCGACAACCGCCCGCTCTGCGCCCGTGTGGTGGCCGAGCCGGACCTGCGCAACACCCCGTCCGTCTCCGCCTTCCTGAGCGCCGGCTTCCGCTTCTGCGCGGAAGTGGATCTCCCGGACAAGCTGGCCGCGCTCATGATCCGTGACCGGACCCACCGTGATCACCTGTGAACCACTCGCCGCACCGCACAGCCCGCTCGAACCCCATCGGTCCCACCCGGAGGAGTCCCCGTGCCGACATATCCAGCGAGCCCGCACCCGGCGGCGCCTCACACACCGCTCGACACCCCAGAACTCGACCGGACGCGCTGGGAGCGGGTGGCGGCGGCGCTCCTGGCGAAGATGCTCGGTGAGTTCGCCTACGAGGAGGTCATCGCGCCCGCGCCCCACGGGTCCGGGGACCCGCAGCGCGGCGGCACCTACACCCTGACCCTCGATGACGGTGGCACGCTGTCCTTCCACGCCAGGCGCGGCGCCTATGGCAGCTGGCGGGTCGACCCCGCGACGATCCGCGAGGTGAGGGCCGGGGGAGCGGACGACAGAACCGGCGGCACGCCCTTCCGTGACCCGCTGGGCTTCCTCGCCCGAGGCCGGCTCCTCCTCGGCCTCGACGGCGCCACGCTCGCCCATCTCATCCGTGAGCTCACCGCCACGCTCGTCGCCGACGCGCGACTCGACCGGACCGCGCTGCGTGCGGCACAGCTCGCCGAACTCCCCTACGCCGAGCTGGAAGGCCATCAGACCGGCCACCCCTGGCTCGTGGCGAACAAGGGCCGCCTCGGCTTCTCCGCCGCGGACGCCGCGCGCTTCACCCCCGAGGCGCGCTCGGCCACCGCGTTGCCCTGGATCGCCGTCAGCTCGCGCATAGCGCAATACCGGGGGGTGGGACGCCTCGCGGCGCCTGACGTCCTCTACGAGGAGGAACTGGACCCGGAGATCAGGGACTCCTTCGCCGCGATCCTGCGCGGACGCGGCCTTGACCCCGGGGACTACCTGTTCCTGCCCGTGCATCCGTGGCAGTGGGACGAATGGATCGTCCCGCTCTTCGCCCCAGCCATCGCGGACGGTGCCGTGGTGCCCCTGCACACCGACGACGACCTTCGGCTGCCGCAGCAGTCCATCCGTACCTTCACCAACGTCGAACGCCCCGACCGGCACACGGTCAAGCTGCCGCTGTCGATCCTCAACACCCTTGTGTGGCGCGGCCTGCCGACCGAACGCACCCTCGCGGCCCCCGCGGTCACCGCGTGGGTCCAGGGGCTGTGCGAGGACGACCCGTTCCTGCGTGACGTCTGCCGGGTCGTCCTGCTCGGAGAGGTGGCCTCGGTGACCGTGGAGCACCCGCTCTACGACCGCCTCCCCGAGTCGCCTTACCAGTTCAAGGAGATCCTCGGCGCGATCTGGCGCGAGCCCCTCCAGCCCCGGCTCGCCGCCGGGGAGCGCGCCCGTACGCTGGCCTCGCTGCTGCTCACCGACCCCGACGGCCGCGCCTTCACCGCCGAACTCGTCGCCCGCTCGGGGCTGACCCCGGCGGCCTGGCTCACCCGGCTGTTCGCCGCGCTGCTGCCCCCGCTGCTGCACTTCCTCTACCGCTACGGCACGGTCTTCTCCCCGCACGGCGAGAACGCCATCGTCGTCTTCGACGAGAACGACGTCCCCGTACGCCTGGCCATCAAGGACTTCGTCGACGACGTGAACGTCAGTGCCCGGCGGCTTCCCGAGCTCGACGCGATGCCGCCGTACGTCCGGGAGATCCTGCTCACGGAGGAACCTTCCTTTCTCACCCAGTTCATCCACTCGGGGCTCTTCGTGGGCGTCTTCCGCTATCTGTCCCCGCTCTGCGAGGAACAACTCGGAGTTCCGGAGGACGAATTCTGGTCACTCGTCCGCGCCGAGATCCTGCGGCACCACTCCCGCTTCCCCGAGCTCAAGGAGCGCTTCGAGATCTTCGACATGCTGACGCCGACGATCGAGCGGCTGTGCCTCAACCGCAACCGTCTGCATCTGGACGGCTACCGGGACCGGCCGCAGCGCCCGCACGCGGCCGTGCACGGGAGCGTCGACAACCCGCTCCACCCGTCCGCGTGAGTCCGGGAGTGAGCGCCGCTGTCGGTGGCGCGCCGTAGGGTGGACGCGCTATGACGAAGCCATCTCTCCCCGAGCTCCTCCACGCCGCCGTCGCCGCTGTCGGCGGTACGGAACGGCCCGGCCAGGTCTCCATGGCCGAGGCCGTCGCCGAGGCGGTCGACGACAACGCCCACCTGCTCGTCCAGGCCGGTACCGGCACGGGCAAGTCCCTCGGCTACCTCGTGCCGGCACTGGCCCACGGCGAGCGCGTCGTGGTGGCCACGGCGACGCTGGCCCTGCAGCGCCAGCTGGTGGAGCGGGACCTTCCGCGTACGGTCGACGCACTGCATCCGCTGCTGCGGCGCCGCCCCCAGTTCGCGATGCTCAAGGGCCGCTCGAACTACCTCTGCCTGCACCGGCTCCACGAAGGGGTCCCGCAGGACGAGGAGGACGGCCTCTTCGACCAGTTCGAGGCGGCCGCTCCGTCGAGCAAGCTGGGCCAGGACCTGCTGCGCCTGCGTGACTGGGCGGACGAGACGGAGAGCGGCGACCGGGACGACCTGACGCCTGGCGTCTCGGACCGGGCCTGGGCACAGATCTCAGTCTCCTCGCGCGAGTGTCTGGGCGCGACGAAGTGCGCGTACGGTGCCGAGTGCTTCGCGGAGAGCGCCCGCGAGCGGGCCAAGCTCGCCGACGTGGTCGTCACCAACCACGCCCTCCTCGCCATCGATGCCATCGAGGGCGCCCCGGTGCTCCCGAAGCACGAGGTGCTGATCGTCGACGAGGCCCACGAACTGGTCTCACGCGTCACGGGCGTCGCCACCGGCGAACTCACCCCCGGGCAGGTCAACCGCGCGGTGCGCCGCGCGGCCAAGCTGGTCAACGAGAAGGCCGCCGACGCCCTGCTGACCGCCTCGGAAGGATTCGAGCGCGTCATGGAGCTGGCGCTCCCGGGGCGCCTGGAAGAGGTTCCGGAGGACCTCGGCTACGCGCTGATGGCCCTGCGTGACGCCGCGCGTACGGTGATCTCCGCACTCGGCGGCACCCGGGACAAGTCCGTCCAGGACGAGGACGCGGTGCGCAAGCAGGCCATGGCGTCGGTCGAGGCCATTCACGGGGTCGCGGAGCGCATCACCCAGGGATCCGAGTACGACGTCGTCTGGTACGAGCGCCACGACCGCTTCGGTGCCTCGGTGCGTGTCGCGCCGCTGTCGGTGTCCGGGCTGCTCCGCGAGAAGCTCTTCGCCGACCGCTCGGTGGTCCTGACGTCCGCCACGCTCAAGCTCGGCGGCGACTTCAACGGGGTGGGTGCATCGCTGGGGCTCGCGCCTGAGGGCACGGCGGGCGACGACATCCCGCAGTGGAAGGGACTCGACGTCGGCTCGCCGTTCGACTACCCGAAGCAGGGCATCCTCTACGTCGCACGTCACCTTGCCACGCCCGGGCGGGAAGGGTCCCGCACCGACATGTTCGACGAGCTCGCCGAACTGGTGGAGGCGGCGGGAGGGCGAACCCTTGGCCTGTTCTCCTCGATGAGGGCGGCACAGGCGGCGGCCGAGGAACTGCGCGGGCGGCAGGACAAGCCGATCCTGCTCCAGGGCGAGGAGACGCTCGGAGAGCTGATCAAGAACTTCGCCGCAGACCCCGAGACCTGCCTCTTCGGGACGCTCTCGCTCTGGCAGGGCGTCGACGTGCCCGGGCCGAGCTGCCAGCTCGTGGTCATGGACCGGATCCCGTTTCCGCGTCCTGACGACCCGCTGATGAGCGCGCGGCAGAAAGCAGTGGAGGAAGCCGGTGGCAACGGCTTCATGGCGGTCGCCGCTACCCACGCGGCACTGCTGATGGCTCAGGGCGCGGGCCGCCTGGTGCGGGCCACGGGGGACAAGGGTGTGGTCGCCGTGCTCGACCCCCGTCTGGCCAACGCCCGGTACGGGAGCTATCTCCGCGCATCGCTGCCCGACTTCTGGTACACCACGGACCGGAATCAGGCCCGGCGCTCGCTGGCTGCCATCGACGCGGCTGCCAGGACCGCGGAGTGAGAACAGGGCGAGCAATTCCACAGCCCTGTCCCTGACGGCGGCGACACTGCCCGGGTGTGGGCAGGCGTGCACCGGCGACGAGGGGCTCCGGACCGATGACGGCGGGGGTTGCCGACGCCGATGCCTCGGACAGCGGTGCGCGGACATGCCAGGGCCCCGGGATCGGCGCAGAGACCCCGGGGCCCAGTCCGAACCGGCGGGCGTCACACCCGCCGCAGCACCGCCACGACCTTGCCCAGGATCGTCGCCTCGTCGCCGGGGATCGGCTGATAGGCGGAGTTGTGCGGGAGCAGCCAGACATGGCCGTCCTCGCGCTTGAACCGCTTGACGGTGGCTTCGCCGTCGAGCATGGCGGCCACGATGTCGCCGTTCTCCGCGACGGGCTGGCGCCGGACCGTGACCCAGTCGCCGTCCATGATCGCGGCCTCGATCATCGAGTCGCCGACGACCTTCAGCACGAAGAGCTCGCCGTCACCGACGAGCTGGCGGGGGAGCGGGAAGACGTCCTCGACGGACTCCTCGGCGAGGATCGGTCCGCCTGCCGCGATCCGGCCGACCAGCGGAACGTACGACGCGGCGGGCTTGCCGGTCGTGTCGGTCGGCTGGGTGCTGGGCTGGTCCGAGCCCCGGACCTCGTACGCGCGCGGCCGGTGCGGGTCCCGGCGCAGGAAGCCCTTGCGCTCCAGGGCCATCAGCTGGTGGGCGACGGACGAGGTGCTGGACAGACCCACCGCCTGTCCGATCTCCCGCATCGACGGGGGATAACCTCGTCGCTGCACGGAATCCCGGATCACCTCGATCACGCGCCGCTGTCGGTCGGTGAGCCCCGAACTGTCCGCCCGGATCCCGGGAGGTCGTCCGGGCAAGGAGCGCGCGGGTCGCGAGGGCTCTGGCCCCTCCGCCTCCATGACTGTGTCATTCATGGCATGCACCGGCTCAAGTCGGCTCTGGGAGCGGTGGTCCTGGGCAGTGATGGCGGCACTGTCTGCGGTGGTGGTCACGTCGGCCCCTCTCGAATGGTCTCCCTAGTTAGGCAACGGTAGTAGCTTTCGAAAGGTTGCGCCAAACACACGTTCGAGTGAAAAACAAATAAAGGTCTGTCGCGGGCTTACCGAGAGGTGTATGAGCTCGTGCGACGCGCCCAGGATCGAGCGGCGACTCCGGGAGACACGCTAGCGGTCCGCCGACCCACTGGGGCGCCCGGGGGTGTGGCCGCCGGGGGTTCGCGGGGTGCGTACGCCCGGGCCCGCACGGGCACCCGGACGGCCCCTGTGGCTGACCCGCGGCCTCGGCCGCCGGGCGTTTCCCATAACCTCGTGCCGGGCCGTAGGCTGCCTGCCGACCGCCGGGGGAGCGCGACACGCGCTGGGCGGAGGAGTGAAGTCAAACCCTAGATGTAGTGGTTGGATTGCCTTAGCCGCCCACAAGTAGTGGTCCCTGGTCCTTCCGGGTCGAGTTCATCGCCTATGCTTGAGGCTGTCATCGAGGGTCCGTGAAGGGCCCCCGAGGCCATTCAGTCGTGCCGTGAGGGAGGGTTGGGAGACATGCACTGCCCCTTCTGCAGGCACCCCGACAGCCGGGTCGTCGACAGCCGCACGACGGACGACGGGACGTCGATCCGACGGCGCCGCCAGTGCCCCGACTGCTCCCGCCGTTTCACGACGGTGGAGACCTGTTCGCTGATGGTCGTGAAGCGCAGTGGCGTGACCGAGCCCTTCAGTCGTACCAAGGTCATTTCGGGAGTCCGCAAGGCCTGTCAGGGCCGGCCTGTCACCGAGGACGCACTGGCGAAGCTCGGTCAGCGGGTCGAGGAGGCGGTGCGGGCCACGGGAAGTGCCGAACTGACGACGCACGACGTGGGTCTGGCCATACTCGGCCCCCTTCAGGAGCTCGACCTCGTCGCGTACCTGCGCTTCGCGTCCGTGTACCGGGCGTTCAACTCCCTCGAGGACTTCGAGGCCGCCATCGCGGAACTCCGCGAGGAGCGGCCTCCCGCGGGGCAACGCGGGAGCGGCGGAACCCCCGAGGTCCCCGCGCCCGCCGCTGTCGCCGCTGATTGATCACCGGAGCAGGCCGGGAGACCGGCGGCCGACGGCAACAGACCTGTTCCGAGACGCTGTGCGTGGCGTCCGGAGCATCAGACACAGACTGTGCCCGGGGAAGAACTGGGCATTTCAGGGCGTTTTTGCCCACATATGGGAGGCGGCATGACAGAGACGGCGAGCGGCCCGGCACGAGGTTCCCGCACCAAGGGAGCCAAGTCGACTGCGACCAAGCAGGGCCTGCGCATCGAGCGCATCCACACGACCCCCGGCGTGCATCCGTACGACGAGGTCGCGTGGGAACGCCGTGACGTCGTCATGACCAACTGGCGCGACGGCTCGATCAACTTCGAGCAGCGTGGCGTCGAGTTCCCCGACTTCTGGTCGGTGAACGCGGTCAACATCGTCACCAGCAAGTACTTCCGCGGGGCCGTCGGTACGCCGCAGCGCGAGACCGGCCTGCGCCAGCTGATCGACCGGATCGTGAAGACGTACCGGAAGGCCGGCGAGGACTACAACTACTTCTCGTCCCCCGCCGACGCCGAGATCTTCGAGCACGAGCTGGCGTACGCCCTCCTGCACCAGATCTTCAGCTTCAACTCTCCGGTCTGGTTCAACGTCGGGACGCCCCAGCCGCAGCAGGTGTCCGCCTGCTTCATCCTTGCCGTCGACGACTCCATGGAGTCCATCCTCGACTGGTACAAGGAAGAAGGGATGATCTTCAAGGGCGGCTCCGGCGCCGGTCTGAACCTCTCCCGTATCCGTTCCTCCAAGGAACTCCTCTCCTCCGGCGGCAACGCCTCGGGTCCGGTCTCCTTCATGCGGGGCGCCGACGCGTCCGCCGGGACGATCAAGTCCGGTGGCGCCACCCGGCGCGCGGCCAAGATGGTCATCCTCGACGTCGACCACCCCGACATCGAGAACTTCATCGAGACCAAGGTGAAGGAGGAGGAGAAGATCCGCGCCCTGCGCGACGCGGGCTTCGACATGGACCTGGGCGGGGACGACATCACGTCCGTCCAGTACCAGAACGCCAACAACTCGGTCCGGGTGAACGACGAGTTCATGAAGGCCGTCGAGTCGGGCGGTAAGTTCGGCCTGCGCGCCCGGATGACCGGCGACGTCATCGAAGAGGTCGAGGCCAAATCCCTCTTCCGCAAGATGGCGGAGGCAGCCTGGGCCTGTGCCGACCCCGGCATCCAGTACGACGACACCATCAACAAGTGGCACACCTGCCCGGAGTCCGGCCGCATCAACGGTTCGAACCCCTGCAGCGAGTACATGCACCTGGACAACACCTCGTGCAACCTGGCCTCGCTGAACCTGATGAAGTTCCTCAAGGACGACGGCAACGGCCGCCAGTCCTTCGAGGTCGAGCGCTTCGCCAAGGTCGTCGAGCTGGTCATCACCGCGATGGACATCTCGATCTGCTTCGCGGACTTCCCGACCCAGAAGATCGGCGAGAACACCCGCGCCTACCGCCAGCTGGGCATCGGTTACGCCAACCTGGGCGCCCTCCTGATGGCGACCGGCCACGCGTACGACAGCGACGGCGGCCGCGCGCTCGCCGGCGCCATCACCTCGCTGATGACCGGCACGTCCTACCGCCGCTCCGCCGAGCTCGCCGCGGTCGTCGGCGCGTACGACGGCTACGCCCGCAACGCCGAGCCCCACCAGCGCGTCATGAAGCAGCACTCCGACGCCAACGCCGTGGCCGTCCACGTGGACGACCTCGACTCGCCGATCTGGGCCGCCGCGACGGAGGCCTGGCAGGACGTGATCCGCCTCGGCGCCAAGAACGGCTTCCGCAACGCGCAGGCCTCGGTCATCGCCCCGACCGGCACCATCGGTCTCGCGATGTCCTGCGACACCACCGGTCTCGAGCCCGACCTCGCGCTGGTCAAGTTCAAGAAGCTCGTCGGCGGCGGTTCGATGCAGATCGTCAACGGCACCGTCCCGCAGGCCCTGCGCCGGCTCGGCTACCAGCCGGAGCAGATCGAGGCGGTCGTCGCCCACATCGCCGAGAACGGCAATGTGATCGACGCCCCCGGCCTCAAGACCGAGCACTACGAGGTCTTCGACTGCGCGATGGGCGAGCGTTCCATCTCGGCCATGGGCCACGTGCGGATGATGGCGGCGATCCAGCCGTGGATCTCCGGCGCGCTGTCCAAGACGGTGAACCTGCCGGAGACGGCCACCGTCGAGGACGTCGAGGAGGTCTACTTCGAGGCGTGGAAGATGGGCGTCAAGGCGCTCGCGATCTACCGCGACAACTGCAAGGTCGGCCAGCCCCTCTCCGCGAAGACGAAGGAGAAGGAGAAGGCCGAGGTCACGGCGAAGACCGAGGAAACGATCCGTTCCGCGGTCGAGAAGGTCGTCGAGTACCGCCCGGTCCGCAAGCGTCTGCCCAAGGGCCGTCCGGGCATCACCACCAGCTTCACGGTGGGTGGCGCCGAGGGCTACATGACCGCCAACTCCTACCCGGACGACGGTCTCGGTGAGGTCTTCCTGAAGATGTCCAAGCAGGGATCGACCCTCGCGGGCATGATGGACGCCTTCTCGATCGCCGTCTCGGTCGGTCTCCAGTACGGCGTGCCGCTGGAGACGTACGTCTCCAAGTTCACCAACATGCGCTTCGAGCCGGCCGGTATGACGGACGACCCGGACGTGCGGATGGCGCAGTCGATCGTGGACTACATCTTCCGCCGCCTGGCGCTCGACTTCCTGCCGTTCGAGACGCGCTCGGCGCTCGGCATCCACTCGGCGGAGGAGCGTCAGCGACACCTGGACACCGGTTCGTACGAGCCCGAGTTCGGGGACGACGAACTCGACGTCGAGGGGCTGGCCCAGTCCGCCCCCGTGCACGTGGAGCCGCTGAAGGCAGTCGCGTCGCCCGTGGAGAGCGCCGCCGAGAAGCCCGCACCCAGGACGGCTCACACCTCGGCCGAACTGGTCGAGATGCAGCTCGGAATCAGCGCGGACGCCCCGCTCTGCTTCTCGTGCGGCACGAAGATGCAGCGCGCCGGATCCTGCTACATCTGCGAGGGCTGCGGCTCGACCAGCGGTTGCAGCTGACCTCGCGCACCCCATGACGGGGTGAGCTGAACGGTGGGGGCGGTGGAGCCGGATTCCCGGCGCCGCCGCCCCCACCGACGTTGCCGTCCGTCCGACGAAGCGGCTCCGGGCCGCGTCCGACGGGACGCACCTGCTACCCCGGCGCCCGTCGACTGTCCGTGCGTCCGTCGGCACGGCGGTGCCCCTGACCGGCAGTGCCCCTGACCGGCAGTACCCCTGGCCGTGGGGCGGATGCCGGATCAGTCGGAGCGGTTTCCCATCACGGCGGCGAACGAGCCGGGATCGCTGTCGAAGCCTCGGACGGCCGGCAGGAACCCCCACGACCCCGACGCGTCACGGACGAACTCCGCCACGACGGCCGCGGTCGAGGCCGACACCGCCGAGAAGTCGTTCTCGGCCAGGCTGGTGTAGCCCTCGCGGATCTGCACGGCCGTGTTCTCTATGTGGCCGAAGGTCTTGTGGCCGTCGCGCTGCTGGATGGCCACTCCGACGACGACCCTGGCGTAGGCGTCCGACAGCCGGTCCAGTTCGAGAGTCATGACCTCGTCGAAGCCGAACCCCTGGCCCGTGCGGCTGTCCCGGTTCAACGTGATCGTGCCGTCGGGTGACCTGCTGTCGAAGTGCACGAGATACAGGGGGCTGCCGTACGGCGCGTTCGTCCCGTACGTGGCCGCGATGATGTCGAGGTCGTTGGCGGGCTCGCCGGTCTCGCTCGGGTCCCACTTGACCCTCACTTCGACCTTTTCGATGTCCTTGTTGGGGGTGCTCATCGGACGTGTCTCCTCGCGTCTGGGCCGACGGACCTCTTGCACCCTCAGATCATGTCCGTAACTTTCCGTGAATCCAACCGCGTTGGGGGCGGGCGTCACTTTCGGGCCAGGGCCTGGCCGGGTGCGCGCGATGCGGGAGCCGGCCCGGCCCGGGTCCCCCGGGAGCGTGACCCGCGCCATGCCCGGCGCCGTAGGATGGCGCGGTGCTGGTCAAGTGGATTCGCTGCACCGTGGTCGATCGCCAGGGTTTCGAGCGCGGGCAGCGGAAGTGGGCGGGGCTGCTCGGCGAACCGGGATTCCGTGCGCAGGGCGGCGGCTGGAGCCGGGGCAGGCCCGACGTCGCCCATGTGTTCGCGTTCTGGGAGAACCGTGTCTTCTACGACGCCTTCATGGCCCGCGAACACGACCGGCTGGCGGCCGCCCAGTCCGGAACGTACAAGGACATGCAGGTCGGGCTCTTCGAGTACCGCTTCGACGTGAAGACCGGATTCGAGCCCCATTTCACCGACGCCGACGTGATCAGGGTGGCTCACAGCCGGGTGTACGAGGATCGGGCCGATCACTTCGCGGTGATGCAGCAGAAGGTGTGGAACCCGGCGGTCGCGGGTTCCCCCGGGATGCTGCGCGGCGTTTTCGGGGAGGCGCCGGGGCACGAGTTCCTGGTGCTGTCGATGTGGCAGTCGAGTTCCGAACGCGGCAAGTACCGGCCCGAGGGGGCCGCCCGGCTCTCGGCGCGCGCGGAGACCGAGCGGGACGTGGAGTCGCTGACCGGGGACGTGGTGCAGCTCGAACCCTCCTGGACGGTCTGATCGCACTCCCGACCCGCGTCTTGTTGGTCACGCATGCCCGATGGATCCCTCGCCGTCGCCCGATCGCGTCTGCGGGGATCTAGGGTCGTCACATGGCACGACCGCAGCGCATCGTTCTCGTCCGGCACGGGGAGTCGGAGGGCAACGCCGACGACACGGTCTACGAACGCGAACCCGACCACGCGCTGAAACTCACGGCCAAGGGGCAGGGGCAGGCGCGCGAGACGGGTGTGCAGCTCAGGGAGATGTTCGGTGACGAGCGCGTCAGCGCGTACGTCTCCCCTTACCGGCGCACCCACGAGACCTTCAGAGCTTTCGGCCTCGACCCGGAGCATGTGCGGGTCAGGGAGGAGCCCCGGCTGCGTGAGCAGGACTGGGGCAACTGGCAGGACCGCGACGACGTCAGGCTGCAGAAGGCCTACCGGGACGCCTACGGGCACTTCTTCTACCGCTTCGCGCAGGGCGAGTCCGGAGCCGACGTCTACGACCGGGTCGACGCCTTCCTGGAGAGCCTCCACCGGAGCTTCGAGCAACCCGACCACCCCCCGAACGTCCTGCTGGTCACCCACGGGCTGACCATGAGGCTCTTCTGCATGCGCTGGTTCCACTGGTCGGTCGCGGAGTTCGAGTCGTTGTCCAATCCGGGAAACGGCGAGTCCCGGACGCTGCTCCTCGGCGCGGACGGCCGCTACGCACTCGACCGGCCCTTCGAACAGTGGCGTACCCCCGAGCCGTACAGCACCACCGGATAGAGTGACACCGCGATGACCGCTGACTCCGCTTTCTACCGGCGCTTCGAACGCGCCCTGGCCAGCCTGCGTGGACTGTCTGTGGGAGATGCCCTCGGCTCCCAGTTCTTCGTCCCGGCCAACTACCCGCTGCTCAAGAACCGGACCCTGCCACCCGACGTGTGGCAGTGGACCGACGACACCGAGATGGCATGTTCCGTGCTCGCCGTGCTGGCGGCACACGGGCGCGTCGACCAGGACGCGCTCGCGAGGTCGTTCGCCCTGCACCACGACTTCGACCGGGGTTACGGGCCTGCGGTGAACCGGCTGCTCAGGCTGGTGAGGGAGGGGGGCGACTGGCGCGAACTGGCGTCGGGGCTCTTCAAGGGCCAGGGTTCCTGGGGCAACGGCTCGGCCATGCGGATCGCACCGCTGGGTGCCTGGTACGCGGACGACCCCGAACAGGCCACCCATCAGGCCGAGATCTCGTCGTACACCACCCACCAGCACCGGGAGGCGGTCGTGGGCGCCATGGCCGTCGCGGCCGCAACCGCCCTGGTCGCCGCACCGGAAGGCCCTCCGACGCCCGAGGCCCTGCTCGACGGCGTCGTCGCTCTGGTCCCGCGAAGCGCGGTCGGGGCTGGGCTGCGCAGGGCGCGCGACATGCTCGACTACCGGGACGCGGGGACGGTGGCGGCGGTGCTCGGCAACGGCCGCCGCACCAGTGCCCACGACACCGTGCCGTTCGCACTCTGGTCGGCGGCACGGAGCCTCGGCGACTTCGAGGAAGCCTTCTGGGTGACGGCTCAGGCGGGGGGTGACGTGGACACCACCTGTGCCATCGTCGGCGGGATCGTCGCTTCGAACCCGCCGGGCGCCCCACCGGCCGACTGGCTGGCCCGCACGGAGGAACTGCCCGGCTGGGTTCCCAGTGCACCGGTACGCGGCTGATCGTCCGCCCTTCCGGGTGCCCGTCGGATGCTCAAGCCCGGGAGCACGTGTCACGGTCCTGCCACAGCGGAGCCCCGGTCCGGCCGAACGGCCGGGGCGGCCCTTACTCTTTCGGCCACGCCGTCCCATGGATCTTGGTGGGACGTGCGCCTATGAGACGTCGGGGCCGACGCGCCGCAACATGGTCGCGCGTGCGGACCCCGGTGGGGGAGGGGTCCCATGTCAGATCAGTCGTCCGAGGCGTCCCGCCGACCCGGTGTGTCACCGGAGTCCGACGACGCGCGTGCATCCGAAACGGGGGGCGCCGGCCCGGAGGCCACGTGCGGAGAGTCTCCCGAGGCTCCTGGCCCGGGATCGGCTGGCGGAGAGTGTCCCGAGGGTCCAGACACGACGAAGACCGCCGGCAGCGAGTCCGTAGCGGCGGGCTTCGCGCCTGTCCCTGCCCAAAGCGCCGGCTCGGGTGCGGGGGAGTCCGTGGCGGCAGCTTCCGTGTCCGCGCCGCCGAGTGACACCGGCCCGGACATACCCAAGGTGCCCGGGTATCTCCGTGCGCCGGCCGCCCCGGAGGTCTGGCAGCGCCGAGGTCAGCAACCCGCGCCCGGTGTGATGTCCCGCCTCCGTCCCGGGCCGCCGCAGGCGATCCAGCCGGCGACGCTGTGGTCCGTTCTCGCCACGGCCCTGCTGAGCGCCTTGCTGCTCGGCGACGGCCTCGGCCTGAACCTGCTGCTCGTGGCGGTGCCGGCAGCCCTGGCGGCGTACTTCGCCGCGCGGACCGCGGGAAGGACGCTGAGGCCATGGACCGCCGTCTGGGCGGTCGGCGGCCTCGCGCTCCTGACGATCCCGGCACTCCGTGACGCGGGATGGCCGGTGTTCCTCGCCGTGGCCTCGGCCCTCGCCCTCGGCTCGCTCGCTCTCCACGGCAGCCGCAGCTGGCCGGGCGTGCTGCTCGGATCGCTCGGGCTGTTCCCCGCCGTCGCGGGTGGCGTGCGCTGGGGCTGGCGGGGGGTGCGGGACCGTGCGGACGATTCCCGCGGCCGGGTGCGCACCGTGGTGCGCAGCGGAGCGGTGGCCGTCGTCCTGCTCCTCGTGTTCGGCGCTCTCTTCGCCTCCGCGGACGCCGCTTTCGCCGATCTGCTGGGCGCGCTGACCCCTGACACCTCCATCGGTGACAGCCCCTGGCGCGTCTTCCTCTTCGCGCTGGGCCTGGTGGGAGCCCTCGCCGCCGCGTACAGCGCCGCCGCTCCGGTGCACTGGGACGGCATGACCGTCCGGCCCGGCAAGGCCAGGAACAGACTGGAGTGGGCGCTTCCGCTGATCCTGCTCAACCTGCTGTTCGCGGCCTTCATCACGCTCCAGCTCGTCGTCCTTCTCGGCGGGTACGACAAGGTGATGAAGGAGACGGGCCTGCTGCCCGCCGAGTACGCCCGCCAGGGATTCTGGCAGCTCCTCTGGGCAACCGTGCTGACGTTGATCGTCATCGCCCTGGCCCTTCGCTGGGCGCCACGGGGCGGACCGCGCGACCGCACGCTGGTCAGGAGCGTCCTGGGCGTCCTGTGTGCGCTCACCCTCGTCGTCGTGGCCTCCGCGCTGCGACGGATGGACCTCTACGTGGACGCCTTCGGGCTGACCCGGCTGCGTATCTCCGTGGCAGCCGTGGAGCTCTGGCTCGGAGTCGTGCTCCTCCTCATCATCGCCGCCGGGGTCTTCGGGGCCAGGCTGCTGCCGCGCGCCGTCGCGGTGAGCGCCGCCGTCGGTGTCCTGGCCTTCGGCCTGCTCTCGCCCGACGGGCTGATCGCCGAGCAGAACGTCCAGCGGTACGAGAACCGCAAGTCGATCGACATCCAGTACCTCAAGGGGCTTTCGGCCGACGCCGTACCTGCTCTGAACACCCTCCCGGAGCCGCTGCGGTCCTGTGCGCTGGACTCCTTCCGGCGGGACTTCGCCGCATCGGAGGAGTCGTGGTACGCCTCCAGTTGGGGAGAGGTCAGGGCCCGGGACATCCTGGAGAAGCATCCCGTGGAGGACCGGGGGATCCAGTGCTACGACGTCGGCAGGGAGGCCGACGAGCGTGACGGCTACGAGGAGGAGGACTCCTACGACCCGTACTGAGTGCTGGGCTCGCGGTGTGGTCCGCTCGCGGCGATTTCCACGGCGCGGCGTTTCCCACCTCGCGCCCCCCGGAGGCCCGGGTCCCGGCCGTCCGGCCGCACCGTGATCCGTCGCAGGCGCCCGAAACGGACGGCTCGCACGGGACCAGGCCCGCCCCGTCGGACTCACGCGCGGCTTCGTCGCACGCTGCCGCGGGTCAACCTTCCGCTCAGGGCTTCCAGGTGGCTCCTGGGGGACACCGGATCGCCAGGGCTCCGGGGCACCCCCCGGCGGGCGCGGCCCGTGACATTCGGTGGCGTGACGGCGGGTCTTTGGAGGCGACAGGTGCGGGCCGGGCGGCCGGACGGCGCCCCGGGGTGTTCTTGCTCCGCGTATCGGCGTAACCTTGCAGGCGCCATGCCGTACGAACCACCCACGCACACCGTCGAGCGCTCACTGCGCGCTACCTCCGGTGCCAGGATTGTCGCCGGAGTCGACGAGGTCGGACGCGGAGCGTGGGCCGGCCCCGTCACCGTGTGCGCGGCCGTCACCGGTCTCCGCAGGCCCCCCGACGGCCTCACCGACTCCAAGCTCCTCACGCCCAAGCGCCGGGCGGAACTCGCGCCGCTGCTCGAGAGCTGGGTCACCGCCTATGGGCTGGGGCACGCCTCACCGCTGGAGATCGACGACTTCGGCATGACCGCGGCGCTCCGCCTGGCCGCCGTCAGAGCGCTGGACGCACTGCCCGTGCGGCCGGACGCCGTGATCCTCGACGGGAAACACGATTACCTCGGACAGCCGTGGAAGGTCCGCACGGTGATCAAGGGCGACCAGTCCTGCATCGCCGTAGCCGCGGCCTCGGTGATAGCCAAGGTCAGACGGGACACGATGATGGCCCAACTGGGCGCGGACGCGGGGCTGTACACAGACTTCGCCTTCGGCGCGAACGCGGGTTATCCGTCGCCCGTGCACAGGGCCGCACTCGAGGAGTTGGGGCCTACGCCCCACCACCGCCTCAGCTGGTCCTACCTCGATGCCCTTCCCAGGTGGCAGCACCTGAAGAAGGTCCGGTTCTCCGCCGAGGCGGCCGCACTCGAAAGCGGGGGCCAGCTCGGCTTCGACTTCTGACCGCACCAGCGCGTTTACCCACCGACGCCTGGCGCGTCGGCTGTGACAGACAACCATTCATTTCCCCGAGGAGCCTCAGATTCCCGAGAGCGCCCAGAGTCCCCGCGTCGCATCGGCCGCCGGCCGCGTCGCGCCGACTCCCCGCCCCGTACCCGGTCCGCGTTCAGCGGCCACGCCCCGTCCCGGAAGCCCGGGCCGCGGTCCCGCGCGGCCCGCGCCCCCGGCGCCACGCCCGCAGTCCACACCCGCACCCGCCGCTGCGTCCGGCGTCGTTCCTGCTGGACAGCAGCAGTCGGTCGACAGTTCCGCAGCTCAGTTCCAGCTGATCCCGGCCCCGGTGAGCGGTGCGGTCGACGCCGCCGACGAGGCCGTCGACCTGCTGCTCGACTCCGGACGGGCGCCGGGCGACATCCTGGTCCTCACCACCGGCGAGCTCCACCCCTGGGCAGCGCACGAACTCTCCTTCGGAGAGGCCGCGTACTGGGCCCAGCACGACGCCGGCGAGGACGTGTTCTTCACCGGCGTCGCGAACACGGGCCGCTGCGCGCCCCGTTCGGTGATCATCGTCGCTGTCAACGGTGACCTCGACGACGCCTCGGTCCGTGCGCTGTCCGACGCACGGGAACGCGCCGGCGTGCTGCTGATCGTCTGCGGAGAACCGCAGAGCGTCAACGCCGCGCTGGGCGCGGGCGTCTGAGCCATCGGAACGTGGGTCCCGGACGTCCGCCGAGGACGCTCGGGGCCCACATCCCGATTCATCGGGCGGCGCCACGGCGCAGTGCCTCCGCCGCTCCGCCACCCGTGCGCAGGGGAACCGGATTGAGATCAGCCGTGGCGTCCGCCAGCGCCGACGGCCCGGACAGCGACGTCGGTCTGCGCCCACCGCGGCCTTCGCCCAGTACCTGCCAGCCCCCGTGCGTCAGGGTGATGTAGGCCCCGCAGCGCAGGCCGTGCAGGGTGCAGGCATCCCTCAGTCCCCACATCCATGCCCCGTCCTCCTCCGTCCACCGCTCGTCGCCCTCACGGCAATAGAGCAGGACAGCGGTGCGTACGGGAGTACGACGGCGCAGATCGTGCGGGATCACCCGCCGCAGGTGTGACAGCAGTGCGTTGCGGAACTCCCAGCCGTCCGTGGCCCCCGTGGTCCCCCGGACGAACGACGCGCTGGCCGTGAGCCGTTCCTCGTGGTCGAGTACCGCGACGACCGCGGTGGCCGGAGTCGGACGGTGTCGTGCGTGGAGGCCGCTGACGACCTCGCGTGGACTACGCAGCAGCGGTATGCCGGCCGAGGCCCATTCGGCGGGTTCGAGCATTCTGGTGACGTGGTTGACGGAGCCGGCGGACGCCGACAGTGAAGTGGCTGCGGACGGAGCGAATCCGAAGGTCACGGTCCTCCCTTCGCTACGCGCCCACGATGCGGGCAGGGTCGAGTGGGGGCGCGCCGCGGCACAGCCCTTTCGGGCCCGCGAAAAGACCGTGCGGGGAGCGACTCCAATTCTTCCTGTCGTACCGGCAGGCGGCAACGAGCAATTGGCTCGGCTGACGGGTATCGGACGGAATGACACAGATATCCCTGCCCGCTCGGCGGTGGATGAAGCCACCCGCCGGGCCTGAACGGCGACGGCCGACGGGAATCTCGCCTCGGCTCCGGCCCGGCGGCGGATGAGGCCATCCCTCAGGCCTGAACGGCAAGGACCAGCGGGAACACCCCCTCGGCCCCCGCTCGGCGGAGCAGCCGTCCCGCCACGGCCAGGGTCCACCCCGTGTCGGAGAGATCGTCGACGAGCAGAACGGGGCCTCCCGCAGATGCGAGGGCTTCCGCCAGCGCGGGCTCCACCAAGAGAGCCGCGTGCAGCGCCTTCACCCGCTGTGCGCTGTTGGTCTGAGAAATCCGGACGTCTTCGCTGCCCGGCGCGTAGGCGACGGTACCCAGCAGCGGCATCCGGCCGACCTCGGCGATGCGGCTGCCGAGGGACTGGACGAGCTTCGGCCTCCGTCGGGAGGCGACGGTCACGACGCCGACCGGCCGCTGGGCGGCGTCCGGCGCCCCGGAGGCCCAGCCGCCGGGCCCCTTCGCCCAGTCGGTGATGACCGTGACGACCGCGGCGGACACATCGTCGGGGACCGGGGCGTCCTGGGCCTGCGCCGCGAGCATCGGACGGAGCCGGTTGCCCCAGCCGATGTCCGACAGCCTGCCGAGCGCCCGTCCCGAAAAGGCCGTCTCCCCCGCCGGAATACGACCCTTGAGGTCGACTCCCACCGCCGCGAGCCCCGTGGGCCACATCTTGCGCGGCTCGACCTCCACACCCGGCCTGCCGAGTTCGCCGCGCGCACCGTCCAGGGCCGCTGTGGAGACCTTGTCGTCGAACCGGGCCCCTGCGCAGTTGTCGCAGCGTCCGCAGGCGGTGGCCTCCTCGTCGTCCAGCTGACGCCGCAGGAATTCCATGCGGCACCCCGTCCCCGACGCGTAGTCCCGCATAGCCTGCTGTTCGGCGGCACGCTGCCGCGCGACCCAGGCGTATCGCTCGGAATCGTAGGTCCACGGCTCGCCGGTGGAGATCCAGCCGCCCTTGACCCGCTTCACCGCCCCGTCCACGTCCAGGACCTTGAGCATCGTCTCCAGGCGGGTGCGCCGCAGGTCGACCAGGGGTTCAATGGCGGGCAGCGACAGCGGACGGCCTGCCTGGGCCAGGACATCGAGGGTCCGGCGGACCTGCTCCTCGGGGGGGAACGCGACGGAGGCGAAGTACTGCCAGATGGCTTCGTCCTCCTTGCCCGGGAGGAGCAGGACCTCGGCGTGCTCCACGCCGCGTCCGGCGCGTCCTACCTGTTGGTAGTAGGCGATGGGCGAGGACGGCGACCCGACGTGCACGACGAAGCCGAGGTCGGGTTTGTCGAAGCCCATACCGAGCGCCGATGTGGCCACCAGCGCCTTGACCCGGTTGGCCAGCAGATCGTCCTCGGCCTGCTGCCGGTCGGCGTTCTCGGTCCTGCCGGTGTAGGAGGTGACCGGGTGTCCGCACTGGCGGAGGTAGGCGGTGATCTCCTCGGCGGCGGCGACCGTCAGCGTGTAGATGATGCCGGAGCCGGGCAGTTCCCCGAGGTGATCGCCCAGCCAGGCCAGGCGGTGCGCGGCGTTCGGTAGTTCGAGCACACCGAGACTGAGGCTCTCCCTGTCCAATGGGCCGCGAAGCACCAGCGCATCCGTGCCCGCGCCGGTGCCGAGCTGCTCGGCGACGTCCGCGGTCACGCGTGCGTTGGCGGTGGCCGTCGTGGCGAGCACGGGAACCCCCGACGGCAGATCCGCGAGCATGGTCCGCAGCCGGCGGTAGTCCGGTCGGAAGTCGTGGCCCCAGTCGGAGATGCAGTGCGCTTCGTCGACGACCAGCAGCCCGGTGGCGGCGGCGAGCCGCGGCAGTACCTGGTCACGGAAGTCGGGATTGTTGAGCCGCTCGGGGCTGACCAGCAGCACGTCCACCTCGCCAGCGGCAACCTCGGCCTGGACCGTGTCCCACTCCTCGGTGTTCGAGGAGTTGATCGTGCGGGCGCTGATGCCTGCCCTGGCAGCAGCCGCCACCTGGTTGCGCATGAGCGCGAGCAGGGGGGAGACGATCACCGTAGGCCCGCTCCCCTGCGCGCGCAGCAAGGATGTCGCGACGAAGTAGACCGCGGACTTTCCCCATCCCGTGCGCTGGACGACCAGGGCTCTGCGCTTGTCGGCGACGAGGGCCTCGATGGCCCGCCACTGGTCCTCGCGCAGTCGCGCCGTGCCGGTTGCGTCCCCGACCAGGCGGGCGAGTACGGAATCGGCTGAGGCCCTGAGGTCTGCGCGGTCTTCGTTGGTCATGCCCCCATGCAACCCGATGCCTACGACAAAGCGCGAACGCTGATGCGACCCCTGTGGACAAAGTTATCCACAGGGGTCGCGGAAATCGGTGGCTCGCGGGACGGTCGTGGCATGAACAAGAGCCACGAATCCACCGGACCGTCCGACGTGCAGGAGATCACCCTGCGGAGTCCAGCGGAACTCGCCGACGCCCTGCCGTACCTGATGGGCTTCCATCCGAACGACAGCCTGGTCATGGTGGCCCTGCACGGCGGCCGTGGCCGCTTCGGAGGCCGACTGCGGCTGGGCATTCCGCACGATCCGCAGGAGTGGGCGCCAGTCGCCGCCCAGCTCGCGCAGAGCCTGATCGCGGGAAGTGAGAAGAGGGACTCCCGTCCGGATGCCATCGTCGTCTTCCTCTGCCAGGACCCGCCCGAGGGGGAGACCCCTCCCGAGACCGTGGAGCGACTGAGGCCGCTGGCGCAAAGCCTGCGCACGGCCTGCGGCGCGCTCGACGTTCCGGTGCTCGAGGCGCTGTGTATCTCGGACGGCCGCTACTGGTCCTACTGCTGTCCCGACGGCCGCTGCTGTCCCGCCGAAGGCAATCCCCTGGCGCTTCCGGGCACCACCGTCATGGCGGCGGCAGCCGCGTACGCCGGTATCCAGGTGCGCGGATCTCTGCGTGACATGGAAGCCGGGCTCACCCCGTGGCGGACGCCTGCGGCGGCTGAGCAGGAGCACGCGCTGGACGAGGCGGGGGCAGTGATGGTGGCCCGGATCCTCGATGCCGACGGCCGGAGGAAGGTGGCGGCGGAGACGCTGACGCTCGCGCGCCGACTGATGGACCGCCTGTGTGGAGCGCCGGCAGTGAGTCCCGGAAGCACCGACGACAGGGACGACCGTCTGATCGGTCCGGACGAGGCGGCAGCCGTGATCCTCGGCCTTCAGGACCGAGAGACGAGGGACAGGGCGGCCGAGTGGATGGAGGGCGGCGACGGCGCGGGCGCGCTGCGGCTGTGGAGGGCACTCGCACGTCGATGCGTCGGCCCGTACGTGGAGCACTCCGCGGCCCCGCTCGCGCTGGCGGGCTGGGTCTCCTGGTCCATGGGCGACGAGGCGGCCGCCAGGGTGGCCCTGGCCCTCGCACTGCGAGCCGACCCTGACTACACCTTCGCGCAGCTGCTTCATCAGGCGTGCAACCAGGGCCTGGATCCGGAGACACTTCGCCGGTGTCTGCGCGGCGAGCGCGAACTGCGCGACGGTGGCGAAGTGGACGACACCCCGGGACATGGCGACGTGCGAGTTCCCGCGCCCGGTCCGCGGCGCGGCCCGCAGCGCGTCGAGCCCCCGGCTGAGGGACGGAGGCCGGAATGCGGACCAGCTCCGAAGCAGGGGCGGAAGCCCGAGTGTGCCCCCGCCCGGAAGCAGGGGCGGACGAGGGGACTCGGGCGGCCGCCGGGCGCCGGCCCCGGGCGGGGCACGTCGGGAGGCCGACGCCCGGTCCGCGGCGCACAGAGGGGCGGCCGGTACGGCGCCGACAACGCAGGGAACGGCGGCTGAGGTGCCTTGCCCAGTGTGGCCGATGGCCTGCGGCGCCGAGCGGCGGCCGTCCCGGGCTGAGAGAGTGCGCAGCGCCTGCGTCGGACAACGAACCAACATCGCGAGGGGAGTGTTTATCGTCAGGAAGACGACTATGATTTCGGCATGCCGCCCTACGACCCGTCGACGTTCCCGCCCTTCGCCGTCACCGTCGATCTGGTTGTCCTCACGGTGCGCCGGCACGCCTTGTGCGCCCTGGTGGTCCGCCGTGGCGAATCGCCCTTCCAGGGCAGGTGGGCGCTGCCAGGCGGATTCGTCCGGACCGACGAGGATCTCGCGGCGGCGGCTGCCCGTGAGCTCGTCGAGGAGACCGGGCTCTGCGCCCACGATCCGGCCGCACCCGCTGTCGGTAACGGCGCTCATCTCGAGCAACTCGCGACCTACGGTGAGCCCGGGCGAGACCCCCGGATGCGGGTCGTCAGTGTCGCCCACCTCGCGCTCGCGCCGGATCTCCCCGCCCCACGTGCTGGCGGTGACGCGAACAGCGCGCGCTGGGCGCCCGTGGGCGACCTGCTCGGACCCGGAAGCGGCTTCGGACACGGCGACGAGCAGTCCACGCCGCTGGCCTTCGATCACGCGAGGATCCTCGGCGACGGTGTGGAGCGGGCGCGCTCCAAGATCGAGTACTCATCGCTCGCCACCGCATTCTGCCCGCCCGAGTTCACCGTGGGGGAGCTGCGAAGGGTGTACGAGGCCGTGTGGGGTGTGGTCCTGGATCCCCGCAACTTTCATCGGAAGGTCACCGGCACACCCGGCTTCCTGGTTCCGTCCGGAGGGACGACGACTCGACAGGGTGGTCGCCCCGCACAACTGTTCCGGGCAGGCGCAGCGACGGTGCTCAACCCTCCGATGCTGAGGCCGGAGGTCTGAAGGTGCCGGAGGTCTGAAGGTGCCGGAGTCCGGCGCGGGCGCCGAGCGGGCCGCGCGGAACGCCCACGGGAACATCGGTGCACCAAAAGTCTTAAATGTCGCGTTATCTTGCTGGAGTACCCCACCCTGCCGCCGAGCGGTCTCACCCTCAGCGAGAGAAGCGATGCTCCAGGCCATCGGACTCACCAGCGCCCCCCGCCGCGACAATCCCCCCGTCGTGGACGACCTGACCTTCCAAGCCCCGCCCGGCCGCGTCACCGCATTGCTCGGCGCCCCTGGGTCCGGTAAGTCCACCGCCCTCCGTCTGATGCTCGAACTCCAGGCGGGGCGGGGTGTCACCTACTTCAGAGGCCGGCCGCTGCATCGCATCGGTCATCCCGCCCGCGAGGTCGGGGTGCTGCTCGGAGACGTACCGGGCCATCCCGTGCGCACGGCACGCGGGCAGCTCCGCATGCTCTGCGCCGCCGCCGGCGTACCCGCCTCCCGTGCCGACGAACTGCTGGAGGTGGTAGGACTCGCGGGCCTGGGGGACCAGCGCATCGGCACGCTGTCGGCAGGCATGGACCGGCGGCTCGGCCTTGCCTCGGCGCTGCTCGGCGACCCCCACACCCTTGTGCTCGACGAGCCGTCCAAGGGTCTCTCGCCACGCGAGAGGAGCTGGCTGCATGGACTGCTGCGCGCGCACGCGGCCGAAGGCGGCACGGTGCTGTACACGACGAGCGACCCCAAGGAGGCCGCCCGCGCCGCCGATCGCGTGGTCACCATTGACGGCGGCCGACTTGTCGCGGACCAGGACGTCGCGGATTTCTCCCGCACCCGTCTCCGTCCACGCGTTGCCGTGCGCACCCCGCACGCGGCCCGGCTGGCAGCTGCGATGAACCGGGAGGCGCGCGCATCCCGGCGCTCGGTCGAGGTCGTCGCGGAGGGCGGCAGCCGACTGTCGGTGTACGGCAGCAGCTGTGCGGAGGTCGGGGACGCGGCGTACCGGCACGGCGTCCCGGTGCATCAACTCGCCGACGAGACAGGCGACGCTGGGCCCGTCGCCGTCCCGGGGCAGGGGCGGCCCGGCGGCGCGCCGAGGATCGTCCCCCCTGGGCCGGCCTCTTCGGTGGCGATCTCGGAGCTGCCTCCTCCGATCCCGGTGCGGCCGGCGCGTGGCCCGCTCCGGCCGCTGCGCTACGAACTGCGCCGCCTCTTCGGCGTCAGGACCACCGTCATGACCATGGTGGCCGCACTGGTGGTCTCGGCTGGTGCCTCCGTGATGCTGGCCCGGTCCGGCAGGACACCCCTCCCCGATCTGCTGGTTGCCTGGCCGTCCTTGCTCCCCCTGCCCCCTGCCGCTTTCGCCGCGGGGCTGCTGGGCGCACTCTCCTTCGGCGACGAGTTCCGCTACCCGGCGCTCGCCGCCGGCCGTGGGACCGTGCCGCGTCGTCTCGGTCTCCTGGTGGCCAAGCTGGTGGTCTCGGCGGGGGTCGCCCTCCTGCTCGCCCTGCTCTCGGTGCTGGCCGACGCGGAAGCCCTGCATCTCGTATACGGCGGCGACTTGGTATCCGTACCGGCGAACGCTCCGCGAATGGCGGTGAGTTGGGCAGGCCTGTCGATCGGCTGCGCCTGGGCCGGCCTGCTGGCCGCCGGTGTCTTCAGGCTCACGGGGGCAGGGGTCGCCGCGGTTCTGGCGGTACCGGTGCTCGTCGTTCCGCTGGTGCAGAAGCTTCTCGCGGGAGCGTCCGCGCGTTCGATCGCGGGACTGCCGGGCCGGCTGCGCGAACTGGCCTGGCTGCAGTGGCCCTACGAAGTGGACCGGTGGGTCATGGCGGCCGTGAGGGTCGTGGCGCAGCCCGTGGGGCTGGCGCTCTCACTCTCGCTGTCGGCTCTGATCTGCGCCTATGTGTTCACCAGCCTGCGCGGGAAGGCTCGTTGGTGAGTGTCGTTCGGTGACCGGCGACCACTCCGCCGCAACTCCCCTGAAATACTTGATTTCCGCCGATATCGCGTCAATTGAGAGGCGACTGCCGATCACCCTTTCGTGTGCTTTTCAGCAAAGACCTCAAGGGGCGGCTGAGCCGCGCCGACAAAAGATGCGTGAGTACCCTTGCGCACACCATGATGACCGCCGCCCGCTCCGTCGACTCCGGCCTCGCCGGCCCGGGTGAAATCGACCGTTACCCGTTCACGGAGGTGCCACCCGGCGAACGCGCCGCCCTGCGTTCCTGGGGCGGAGCCGATTCGGAGCTGGGACGGGTGGGCCGACGCGGTACGGCCAGCCGCGGCCGTGGGCTGCACGGTCAATTGGTCCAGCAGCTCGGCCAGATGATCGTTTCGGGTGACCTCGGAGCCGACAGGCCCCTTGTCCCGGAGGAGATCGGGCAGCGTTTCGAGGTCTCCCGCACCGTGGTCAGGGAATCCCTGCGCGTGCTCGAGGCCAAGGGGCTGGTGAGTGCCCGGCCCAACGTGGGCACGCGGGTCCGGCCGGTGAGCGACTGGAACCTGCTGGATCCGGACATCATCGAGTGGCGTGCATTCGGGCCGCAGCGCGATGATCAGCGTCGTGAACTGGAGGACCTCCGGTGGACCATCGAGCCGCTTGCCGCCAGGCTGGCGGCCGGTCACGGCCGTGAGGACATTCAGCAGCGCCTTGGCGACATGATCGAGATCATGGGTCACGCGATGGGGCAGGGCGACGCCATCACCTTCTCCAGGGCGGACGCGGAGTTCCATGCGCTGCTCATCCAGGCGGCCGGTAATCGCATGCTCGAACACCTTTCCGGCATCGTGTCGGCCGCGCTGCATGTTTCCGGTGGGCCCGTCACGGGTTGTGACCGGCCGGCGGAGTCGTCGCTCGGCCATCACGCGCGCATCGCCGAGGCCCTGGCATCGGGTGACGGTGTCGGCGCGGAGACCGCGATGCGGCAACTGCTGGTCGGGCACCAGGAGCGAGTGGTTCCCGCACCCCGCGAGCACTGAACCACCAGGGCGGGGGTATGAGGTCCCTGTGCCGCCGCGTCGCTGCGGCTCGGCGGCACAGTTATACGGAGATATGACCTCTGGTTCCGTTTGTCGCGAATGAGGTGTGACTGGGGCCACGCGAATTGGGCGTAACACTCCTCGAAACAGTGCGATGACCTAAGAGGTGACCGCCGCGGAAGGAATACAGCAGCCACGTAGTGCGCTGTGCAGTTCTGAGGCCAAGCCCGCGCCGTCGGCGACATCCCCAGCCGCCGGTCGTCGGTTCCAGCCCTCTCCAGGGCCGGGCCGGAAGCCGTTTCCATCGTTCCGAGAGGTTGTTCGTGTCGGCCAGCACATCCCGTACGCTCCCGCCGGAGATCGCCGAGTCCGAATCTGTGATGGCGCTCATCGAGCGGGGAAAGGCTGATGGGCAGATTGCCGGCGACGACGTGCGTCGGGCCTTCGAGGCTGACCAGATTCCGCCAACCCAGTGGAAGAATGTTCTGCGCAGCCTCAACCAGATCCTCGAGGAAGAGGGTGTGACGCTGATGGTCAGTGCCGCGGAGTCGCCTAAGCGCGCCCGCAAGAGCGTCGCAGCGAAGAGCCCGGTCAAGCGCACCGCCGCCAAGACAGTCGCCGCCAAGACGACCGTGACGCGGACCGTCGCGGCGTCCACCGCCCCGGCGGCCGAGGGCGCGGACGTCGCAGCCGACGACGCTGCCGTTGCCGCTCCTGCGAAGAAGACCGCAGCCAAGAAGACGGTTGCCAAGAAGACCGCAACGAAGAAGACCGCTGCGAAGAAGACCGCCGCGAGGAAGTCCGGCAAGCAGGACGACGAACTGCTCGACGGTGACGACGCGGCCGAGGAAGTCAAGACCGGTAAGGGCGAGGAGGAGGAGAGCGAGGGCGAGAACAAGGGCTTCGTCCTCTCCGACGACGACGAGGACGACGCGCCCGCGCAGCAGGTCGCCGTCGCCGGCGCCACGGCCGACCCGGTCAAGGACTACCTGAAGCAGATCGGAAAGGTCCCCCTCCTCAACGCCGAGCAGGAGGTCGAGCTCGCCAAGCGCATCGAGGCCGGCTTGTTCGCCGAGGACAAGCTCGCCAACTCCGACAAGCTCGCACCGAAGCTCAAGCGCGAGCTGGAGATCATCGCCGAGGACGGCCGCCGCGCCAAGAACCACCTGCTGGAGGCCAACCTCCGTCTCGTGGTCTCGCTGGCCAAGCGCTACACGGGCCGCGGCATGCTCTTCCTGGACCTGATCCAGGAGGGCAACCTCGGTCTGATCCGCGCGGTGGAGAAGTTCGACTACACCAAGGGCTACAAGTTCTCCACGTACGCCACGTGGTGGATCCGTCAGGCGATCACCCGAGCCATGGCCGACCAGGCCCGCACCATCCGTATCCCGGTGCACATGGTCGAGGTCATCAACAAGCTCGCGCGCGTGCAGCGCCAGATGCTCCAGGACCTGGGCCGTGAGCCCACGCCGGAGGAGCTGGCCAAGGAGCTCGACATGACTCCTGAGAAGGTCATCGAGGTCCAGAAGTACGGTCGTGAGCCGATCTCCCTCCACACTCCGCTGGGTGAGGACGGGGACAGCGAGTTCGGTGACCTGATCGAGGACTCCGAGGCCGTCGTGCCGGCCGACGCGGTGAGCTTCACGCTGCTCCAGGAGCAGCTGCACTCCGTGCTCGACACGCTGTCCGAGCGTGAGGCGGGCGTCGTCTCGATGCGCTTCGGTCTCACGGACGGCCAGCCGAAGACGCTGGACGAGATCGGCAAGGTCTACGGGGTGACGCGCGAGCGCATCCGGCAGATCGAGTCGAAGACGATGTCGAAGCTTCGCCACCCGTCGCGTTCGCAGGTGCTGCGCGACTACCTCGACTAGACCGGGTCGGGCAAGGACAAGGGCCGGGGCCCGGAACCAGAGGTTCCGGGCCCCGGCCCTTGTCCGCGTGCGGCCCGCACCCGTGGGGATGACGCTGAGTGGGCACTGCTCACCTCGGCGTAAGGAGCCCTCATGTCCCGCGTCCTCGTCCGTGTCCTGCCCGCGGCCTGCATCCTGGCGACAGCTGCCGCCGTCATACCGCTCGGCGCCCCGCACACCGCGGTGGCCGACAGCATCATCATCGGCGGCAGGCCTGCGGCCGTCGCGGACAGTCCGTGGGTGGTGGCTCTGTCGAGCCGTGACCGCTTCGGAGGAACCCGCGCGGGTCAGTTCTGCGGAGGAGTGGCGATCGCCCCCACGAAGGTGCTGACCGCGGCCCACTGCCTGAGGCAGGACGTCCTTGGGGCGGCCGTCCCGGAGGTCCGCGATCTGCGGATCATCGCAGGGCGGGAGGAACTGGGCGGCCCGGGTGGTCAGGAGATCCCGGTGCGATCCGCATGGGCCAATCCGGCCTACGACCCCCGTACGAACGCCGGCGACCTGGCGGTGGTGACCCTGGCCAGTGCCCTCCCGTCGAGCAGTGTCATCCCGCTGGCCCGAGCGGGCAGCGCTGCGTACGAGCCGGGTACGGCGGCCAAGGTGTACGGCTGGGGGGACATGACCGGTTACGGCATTTACGCCACCAGGTTGCGTGCCGCCTCGGTGCAGGTGCTGCCGGACAGTGACTGCGCCCGCGCCTACCCGGGCGGCACAAGGGGTGCGTACGACGCCTCATCGATGCTCTGCGCCGGTGACGCCGCCGGGGGGCGGGATGCGTGCCAGGGAGACAGCGGAGGCCCGCTGGTGGCCCGTGGGCGCCTTGTCGGGCTCGTTTCGTGGGGCAGCGGCTGCGGGAGCCAGGGAAGCCCCGGGGTGTACACGCGCATCTCGGCGGCGATCCAGTGGATGGCAGCCCGCAGCTGACCTCCGGACCGCGTCGCGGCGGAACATGAGAACGGGCGGCCTCCCTGCCGGGAGACCGCCCGTCGGCCGGTCCTGGACCGGGCCCTTGGCTCGTCGTGGATGCGAGGTGTCAGTGTTGTTCCTCGTCGGCGGAACTGGCCTGCACGGCAGTGAGCCGGTCCGTCTCATCCTGTATTTCCGCGGCGATCTTCTTGAGTTCCGGCTCGAACTTGCGACCATGGTGGGCGCAGAAGAGCAGTTCACCGCCGCTGATCAGGACGACGCGCAGATATGCCTGGGCGCCGCAACGGTCACAGCGGTCTGCTGCGGTCAGCGGGCTCGCGGGGGTCAGAACAGTAGTCACGTCGCCTCTTCTCTAGCTCGACGAGCTGTCGTACCAGGGTCAACATCCAACCAGGCCGAAAACGTTCCCGCTCGTGGCATTTCTTCGAAACTTCTTCTCAGGATGGCTGTCTGTTGCCGGTTGGCGGCGAATGTGCCGTATTGCGTAGCGCTACGGTTTCGCGTTGCTTGTGTGGGCCGGTCCCCCCGGCTGGCTTGCCGGTTGTTCATGAGGACGTGCCCGGAGCCTAAATGGTTCATGCCTCGAAGGGAACGTGATGTGCGCGTCACTCCGACGAGTGATCGAACGTCTATGCGAAGCTGGACTAGCATAAGGATTCCCCGTGGGTGGCGTTACAACCGCTCTACCAGGCCTCGGTAGGCTCTCAGCGGCCACCGAGGCCGAACCCGATCCCCACCGGGCCCCAAATGAAATTCAGCGAGGAGCGAACCGCGTGACCGCCGATTCCGTGCCGTCCACTGCGCTGCTGACCGGAGCAGGCGGCGCAGACAGGGACAGCTCCAACTACACCGCGCGGCACCTTCTCGTTCTCGAAGGGCTCGAAGCGGTTCGTAAGCGCCCCGGAATGTACATCGGGTCCACGGACAGCCGCGGACTCATGCACTGCCTCTGGGAGATCATCGACAACTCGGTCGACGAGGCTCTGGGCGGCTACTGCGACTCCATCGAAGTCATCCTCCACGACGACTCCTCCGTCGAGGTCCGCGACAACGGCCGCGGTATCCCGGTGGACGTCGAACCCAAGACCGGCCTCTCCGGCATCGAGGTCGTCATGACCAAGCTGCACGCCGGCGGCAAGTTCGGCGGTGGATCGTACGCGGCGTCGGGCGGCCTGCACGGCGTGGGCGCGTCCGTCGTGAACGCGCTCTCCGCCCGGCTGGACGTCGAGGTCGACCGCAACAGTTCGACGCACGCCATCAGTTTCCGGCGCGGTGTCCCGGGCATGTTCACCGAGCAGGGTCCTGACAGCCCCTTCGACCCCGCCAACGGCCTCCGCAAGGCGAAGCGGGTCCCGAAGACGCGTACCGGTACCCGTGTGCGGTACTGGGCCGACCGCCAGATCTTCCTCAAGGACGCCAAGCTCAACCTGGACACGCTGTACCAGCGGGCACGGCAGACGGCCTTCCTCGTGCCCGGCCTCACCATCGTCGTACGCGACGAGCGGGGTATCGACGGAGAGGGGAAGACGGAGGAGACCTTCCGCTTCGACGGCGGGATCAGCGAGTTCTGCGAGTACCTCGCCCAGGACAAGGCCGTCTGCGACGTGCAGCGACTGAGCGGGACGGGGACTTTCAAGGAGACCGTGCCGGTGCTCGACGACCGGGGGCACATGACGGCGACGGAGGTCACCCGTGAGCTGGCCGTGGACATCGCCCTCCGCTGGGGCACCGGCTACGAGACCAACGTCAAGTCCTTCGTCAACATCATCGCCACCCCCAAGGGCGGCACCCACGTGACCGGATTCGAGCGCTCGCTGACGCGGACCGTCAACGAGGCTCTGCGCTCCGCCAAGCTGCTGCGCGTCGCCGAGGACGACGTCGTCAAGGACGACGCCCTCGAAGGTCTCACAGCGGTCGTCACCGTGCGGCTCGCGGAGCCGCAGTTCGAAGGCCAGACCAAGGAGGTGCTGGGCACTTCCGCGGCCAACCGCATCGTGGCCAACGTGGTCGCCAAGGAGCTCAAGGCCTTCCTGACGTCCACGAAGAGGGATGCCAAGGCTCAGGCCAGGGCCGTCCTGGACAAGGCCGTGGCCGCGGCCCGCACACGCATCGCCGCCCGCCAGCACAAGGACGCCCAGCGCCGCAAGACGGCGCTCGAGTCCTCGTCGCTGCCGGCGAAGCTCGCCGACTGCCGCAGTGACGACGTGGAGCGCAGTGAGCTCTTCATCGTCGAGGGCGACTCGGCGCTCGGCACCGCGAAGCTGGCCCGCAACAGCGAGTTCCAGGCCCTGCTGCCCATCCGCGGAAAGATCCTCAACGTCCAGAAGTCGTCGGTCTCGGACATGCTGAAGAACGCCGAGTGCGGCGCCATCATCCAGGTCATAGGAGCCGGCTCCGGCCGCACGTTCGACATCGACGCCGCGCGCTACGGCAAGGTCATCATGATGACGGACGCCGACGTCGACGGTTCGCACATCCGCACCCTGCTGCTCACGCTCTTCCAGCGCTACATGCGGCCCATGGTCGAGGCGGGGAGGGTCTTCGCGGCCGTGCCGCCGCTGCACCGGATCGAGCTCGTCCAGCCCAAGAAGGGGCAGGACAAGTACATCTACACGTACTCCGACAACGAGCTCCGGCAGACGCTGCTGGAGCTGCAGCGGAAGAACGTGCGGATCAAGGAATCGATCCAGCGGTACAAGGGCCTCGGCGAGATGGACGCGGACCAGCTGGCGGAGACGACGATGGACCCGCGCCACCGCACCCTGCGGCGCATCAACATCGGGGATCTGGAATCGTCCGAGCAGGTCTTCGACCTTCTGATGGGCAACGAGGTCGCGCCCCGCAAGGAGTTCATCACCAGCTCGGCGGCCACACTGGACCGTTCGCGCATCGACGTCTGACAGTCCACCCGTGGGTGGAGACGGTTTCTCCACCCACGGTCAACCCCTGAGCCGATCCCGTGATCCCCGCGCCTCCGTAGCGTCGAAGACGACACATCTTCACGTCCCCCGCTCCTGTCACTGGCGGCGCTGCCGCCGGCCCGCAGCGGCGTACTGGTCCTGCGGGCCAGGGGCCTGCGCGGGCTGGAGCGGGTCACCGCCCAGGCGGTCGAGCCGGTTTCACCGGCCCCGTCCGAACTGCCCGACGGGGTCACGCCGCGTGAGGCCGAGGTGCTGATCCTCATCGCGGACGGATTCTCCAACGCGGAGATCGCCCGCATCCTCCACATCTCCAGGGCGACGGTGAAGACGCACATCATCAACCTCTTCGCCAGGACGGGGGCGCGCGACAGGACGGGGGCCGTGCGCTATGCCTACGGCACGGGGATCGCACGCCCGCCTGGGACTTCCGTCACCTGAAAAGGTGAAGCACAGCGAATGATGTGCCCGGGATCTTCCCGATCTGCCCATTCTTGGCTACGCGACCGAAAAGGCTCGTGGACAAGGGAGTTGTCGGTGGAGAAGGAAGCAGGGCCGGACGCCGCAGGACTGCGGCTCGACGACCCGTGGTATGAGGCGCCGGCCGCCGGGTGGGGCGAGCCGGACGGCACGGGAGGCGGGCCGGCCGGGGACGGCTGGTCCCGTGCGGGAGCACAGCAGGAGTACAGCGCGGCCGAGATCTATCTGGAGGTGCAGAACAGTCCGGCCTTCCGCGAAGTGCGCCGGCGGTACAGGCGGTTCGTGATCCCTGCGGCTGCCGCGTTCCTGCTCTGGTATCTCGCCTATGTCATCGCGGCCACCACGGCCCACGACCTGATGGCGAGCCCCGTGGCCGGGGCACTCAACGTCGCGATGGTGGCAGGGCTGGGCCAGTTCCTCACGACCTTCCTCCTCACCTGGGCGTACGCCCGTCACGCGCGGCTGCACCGCGACCGGGCCGCGCTGGAACTGCGCTGGGAGACCCAGGAGATGACAAGAGGGATCGGCCGGTGAGCGGGAACCACCAGACGCTGGCGCTGCTGCTGTTCAGCGTGTTCATCGCCGTGACGCTCGGCATCACGACCTGGGTGAGCCGGAACCGGCAGGGCTCCGCCGAGGAGTTCTACGCCGGGGGCCGGCTGTTCTCGCCCATGGAGAACGGATTCGCCATTGCCGGGGACTACATGTCCGCCGCGTCCTTCCTCGGGATCTCGGGGCTGATCGCGCTCTTCGGCTACGACGGCATGCTCTACTCGGTCGGCTTCCTCGTGGCCTGGCTGGTCGTCCTGCTCCTGGTCGCCGAACTCGTGCGCAACTGCGGGCGTTTCACACTCGCGGACGTGGTCGCCGCGCGTATGGCGGAGCGCCCCGTGCGGACGGCGGTGGGGACCTCGTCCGTCACCGTTTCGGTGCTGTACCTCGTGGCGCAGATGGTGGGTGCGGGGAGCCTCGTCGCGCTGCTGCTCGGTGGTTCCAGTGACACCGCGCGGTCGTGGACGGTGGTCGGGGTCGGAGCACTCATGGTGATCTACGTGTCCCTCGGCGGGATGCGTGCCACCACCTGGATCCAGATCGTGAAGGCCGTTCTGCTCATGACCGGCGCCGTCGCGCTCACCGTCCTCGTCCTCGTGCACTTCCGCGGAGACTTCAACGCCCTTCTCAACGCCGCCGCCGATCGCAGCGGCCATGGCAAGGACTTCCTCGCACCGGGACTCAGGTACGGCGGCAGCTGGACCGCGCGCTTCGACTTCATCAGCCTCGGCCTGGCACTGGTCCTCGGAACGGCCGGCCTGCCGCACATCCTGTCGCGCTTCTACACCGTGCCGACCGCTCGTGCGGCCCGTCGCTCCGTCGTCTGGTCCATCGGTCTGATCGGCAGCTTCTACCTGATGACCATCGTCCTCGGCTTCGGAGCGGCCGCGCTCGTGGGTTCGGCCGACGTGCGTGCGTCCAACGCCTCCGGGAACACGGCTGTTCCGCTCCTGGCGCTCGTTCTCGGTGGCGGTGAGGGCTCAACGGGAGGCACGGTGCTCTTCGCCGTCGTGGCCGCCATCGCCTTCGCCACGATCCTCGCCGTCGTCGCCGGCATCACCCTTGCCTCCTCCGCCTCCGTCGCTCATGATCTCTATGCCTCCTTCCGGCGACCGGGTGCCAAGCAGCGCAGCGAGGTCGGTGTGGCGAGGGTGGCGGCGGCCGGCGTCGGAGTGGTGGCCATCGCGCTGGGTCTGCTCGCGCAGAATCTGAACGTCGCCTTCCTCGTGGGGCTGGCTTTCGCAGTCGCGGCCTCCGCCAACCTCCCGGCGCTGCTCTACTCGCTGTTCTGGCGGAACTTCACCACGCGGGGAGCGGTCTGGGCGGTGTACGGCGGACTGATCCCGGCGATCCTCCTCGTCCTGCTCTCGCCGGTCGTCTCCGGGGGGCCGGCCTCGCTCTTCCCCGGCGTGGACTTCGCGTTCTTCCCGCTTGAGAACCCTGGACTGGTGTCCATCCCGGCCGGATTCCTGGCGGGCTGGATCGGCACGGTCACCTCCCCCGAGCCGCCGGACAGGGCGAAGCACGCCGAGACGGAGGTCCGGGCGCTCACCGGAGCGGGGGCAGCGTAGCCCCGGCTGTCGGCGGGTCACACGGGGGGATGTGGCAGGGGCCAGGGTCGGCGGAGCCCCACGCGCCGGGTCCGCGAGCGCACCGTGGACCCGGCGCCCCTCTTGTGGGGGCCGGGTCGCCCGCCCTTACCGGGGCAGGCGTATGTCAGCGGCCCGTGGCGGCGGATGTCAGGAGTCCGTGGCCCAGGTGTATCGATGTTCGGGGCGGCCCGTCTCGCCGTACTTCAGGGACAGCCGCACCCTGCCGGTGCGTTCCAGCAGCTTCAGGTAGCGCTGGGCCGTCTGCCTGCTCATGCCGGCGCTTTCCGCGATCTCCTGGGCGGAGAGCGGCCCGCCGGCCGAGCGAAGGGACTGACGGACCAGGTCCGCGGTCGTCGGCGAATGTCCCTTCGGCAGCCCTGGTTCGCCCGCGGCCCACAGAGCGCCGAACAGACGGTCCACCTCCGTCTGCTCGGCCTCGCCACCGCTCTCGAAGGTGCGGCGCAGCGCCGCGTACGCCTCGAGTTTGGTGCGGAGGCCGGAGTACGCGAACGGTTTCACCAGATACTGAAGGGCACCGTGGCGCATCGCGGCCTGGACGGTGGCGACGTCGCGGGCCGCGGTCACCATGATCACGTCGGCGTGTTGCCCCAGTTCACGCAGCTCCCGCACCACGGCCAGACCGTTGCGGTCCGGCAGGTAGTGGTCGAGCAGGATCAGGTCGACCGGCATCTCCCCGACCCGGGCGAGAGCCTCGGTCGCGGAATGCGCCACGGCGGCCACATGGAAGCCGGGCACCTTGGCGGCGTAGGCCGCGTTGATACGGGCTACGCGTACGTCGTCATCCACGACGAGGACCTCGATCACAGGGCTTCTCCAGGCTTCGCGGACGGTGCGTGAGCCGGCGGGCCGCCCGGGCCGGGGCCAACGGGACGGCAGGGCTCGCTCGGCGGGTCCGGCCCGGCTTGCGGTCCAGGCGGCGTTTCGCGCAGCGCTTCGGGGAGGACGACCGTGAACACCGCCCCGCCCTCGTCCGTGCCCGTCACGGAGACACTGCCGCCCTGCCGCTCCGCGAGCCGGCGTACGAGCGGCAGTCCTAGGCCGCGCTTGCCATGGGCCGGAAGCTCCTTGGTCGACCAGCCCTCGGTGAAGATGAACTCGTGGTCGCCGGCAGGCACGCCCGGCCCGCTGTCGTGCACCCGCAGTATCACGGTGCGGCTCTCGACCCGCAGTCCGACCTCGATCCGGGCGTCGGCGGACCCCGCGGCCGCGTCCAGCGCGTTGTCCACGAGGTTGCCGAGAACAGTGACCAGGCCCCGCGGATCCACCAGCCGGTCCGGGAGCAGCGACCCGGGCGCCATCCGCAGGGCGACACCGCGCTCCGCGGCCACGGTCGCCTTGCCGACCAGGAGCGACGCCAGCAGAGAGTCGTGCACCTTCTCGGTGACCTGCTCCGCCGTCGCCCGGTGGACGCCGACGACTTCGGTGACGAACTCCATCGCGTCCTCGTGCATCTCCAGTTCCAGGAGCCCCAGAAGAGTGTGCAGACGGTTCGCGTGCTCGTGGTCCTGAGCGCGGAGCGCGTCGATCAGACCGCGGGTGGAGTCGAGTTCACGCCCCAGGTACTCCAGCTCCGTACGGTCGCGCAGGGTGGCGACGGCTCCGCCGTCGTCGGTCGGCATCCGGTTGGCGAGGAGCACACGGCTGCCGCGTACGGTCACCAGGTCGTCGCCGACGACCCGCCCTGCCAGCACGTCGGCGGTCCGGCCCTCGCCCAGGGCCTCTTCGAGCGGCTTGCCCGCGGCGCCGGGGCCGAGGCCGAGCAGACGCTGTGCTTCGTCGTTCAGGAGCCTGATGTGCCCGGTGCGGTCCAGCGCGACGACACCCTCACGGATGTTGTGCAGCATGGCCTCGCGTTCCGTCAGCAGCGCAGAGATGTCGGAGAACGCCAGATCGTGGGTCTGCCGCTGGAGGCGCCGGGAGATCAGAAAGGCGGCCAGGGCGCCCACGGCCAGTGCCCCGCCGGCGTAGGCGAGCAGGCCTGGGATCACGGCGAGCAGCCGAGCGCGGACACTGTCGTACGCGATGCCGACCGAGACGGCTCCGATGACGCGGTCCGAGCCGTCGCGCAACGGCACCTTGCCGCGCGCCGAGCGGCCGAGTGTGCCGCTGTCGATCTCCATCACCGAGCTGCCGGCGAGCGCGGTGCTGGGATCGGTCGAGACGACACCGCCGATGCGGGAGGCGTCGGTGTGGGACCAGCGCACCCCTCGCACGTCCATGATCACGACGTATTCGGCGCCGGTCGACCGCCTGATCCGTTCCGCCGCGGCCTGGACGGGTCCGTCCTGGCTCGCTTCCGTGGTGAGGAGGGAGTAGGCGATCTGCGGTTGCGCCGCCGTAGTCTGAGCGATGGCCAGGGCGCGACGCATGGCCTGGTCGTCGAGCTCGGCGCTGAGGGGTGCCAGGAAGAGTCCGGTGGCGAGGACCGTAACGCCGGTGATGACGGCCAGCTGCATCACGAGGACCTGCGAGAAGACCCGTCTCGGCCGGCCGAACCGGCGCGGTCCCCGCGGGGTGGTCGGTGCGGCGCTCATCGCACGAACGGTAGATGCCGACGGGCCCATCCTGAAATCTGCACGCCTCATCCTGTCGCGGCGACGGCTGATCGTCGATGGCCGGACGGGGGTCCTCGGTGGCTGATGGCCGGTCGTCGATCCACGCGGGGGAGGGCGGGGCGTCTCGGTGGGGAATCGGGGTCTTGCCCCCGTCCCCGGTGGTACGCCGGAACAGCCCTTGGCGGAGCCCTTGCCTTCGTGGGCCCCGTCTGTGAGCGTTCTGCGTGCATCCGACTCAACGCAATCTGTTTGCGCTTCTTGCGCTAATCTTGCGTTCATGACGCGACGACTTGCTCAGGTTGCCAAGAAAGTAGGAGTCAGCGAGGCCACGGTCAGCCGCGTGCTGAACGGCAAGCCGGGCGTTTCCGACGCCACACGGCAGGCCGTCCTCTCCGCCCTCGACGTCCTCGGATACGAACGTCCCACGCAGCTGCGCGGCGAGCGGGCACGACTGGTCGGACTGGTCCTGCCGGAACTGCAGAACCCCATCTTTCCGGCCTTCGCCGAAGTGGTCGGTGGCGCGCTGGCCCAGCAGGGGCTGACCCCGGTGCTCTGCACGCAGACCAAGGGGGGCGTCTCCGAGGCCGACTACGTCGAGCTGCTGCTCCAGCAACAGGTGTCCGGGGTCGTGTTCGCGGGCGGACTCTACGCCCAGGCCGATGCCCCCCATGATCACTACAAGGTGCTCGCCGACCGCAAGATCCCGGTCGTCCTGATCAACGCCGCCATAGCCCGTCTCGGCTTTCCCGCGGTCTCCTGCGACGACTCGGTGGCCGTCGAGCAGGCCTGGCGCCACCTCGTCTCCCTGGGACACGAGAAGATCGGGTTCGTCCTCGGCCCGGCCGACCACGTGCCCTCCCAGCGAAAGCTGGCCGCCGCCCGAGCGCTGGCCGAGCAGTCCGGGGTCACGGTGCCGGACGAATGGGTGGCACGGGCCATGTTCTCGCTCGAGGGCGGCCAGGCCGCGGCGATGCGGCTCCTCGACCAGGGCGTCACCGGCATCATCTGCGCCAGCGACCCGCTCGCTCTCGGGGCGGTGCGCGCCGCGCGTCGCCGCGGACTGTCCGTCCCCGCGGACGTCTCCGTCGTCGGCTACGACGACTCGGCGTTCATGAACTGCACCGAGCCGCCCCTGACCACGGTGCGGCAGCCGATCGAAGCCATGGGGCGGGCGGCCGTCGAGTTGCTCTCGGTACAGATCGCCGGGCGGACGGTGCCGTCCGACGAGCTCCTGTTCGAACCGGAACTGGTGGTCCGCGGCTCCACGGCCCGCCCGCCCCGGTAGCGCACGGGAGAGAATTTCCGTCGGCTGTAGCTAATTTGCGGCGGAGACACCATGCGGCCCCGGATGGTTCCCCCTGAGGCACGCTCCCCGTCGGCCTCTGTGGCCGCCGCATTCCCGGAGTCCCGCTGGTCCACCGCCCGCCCCACCGCCGGTCACCCGGCAGCCCGGTGTCGCGCCGCGCCTACCGGGCCCCCGGTGCGGGCGTCGGCAGCGGCAGCGGCCGGGGAGGGCGTGGCCCGCGGTACTGCCCGCTGGGCCGTATCCGCAGCGGGCGCTCCGCGTACTCCTCCATGGCGTGGGCGATCCAGCCGACTGTGCGGGACACCGCGAACACCGTCTCGCCCGCCTCCCCTGCCATGCCGCAGGAGACCGAGAGTACGGCGAGTGCCAGGTCGATATTGGCGTGCAGGGAGGTGTGGCGGGCGGTGGTGGCGACGACGTCGCGGGCGGCCGTGAGCGCGGGTTCCGCCTGCGGTACGTCCTCCAGCAGGGTGAACAGCAGCCGCGCCCGTGGGTCCTCAGCCGTGTAGAGCCTGTGGCCCAGCCCCGGGATCCGGCGGCCCGCCCGCAGATGGTCGGCGACCACCGGCGCGGCACTGCCCCGTTCCACCACCTCGGCCAGCATGCGGTGGGCCGGCCCGCTCGCGGCGCCATGCAGGGGCCCCTCGAGGACGCCGAGGCCCGCGGAGACCACGGCGTACGGGTGCGCGTGGGTCGACGCGGCGACCCGTGCGGCCAGGGTCGAAGCCGCGAGATCGTGATCGGCCAGAAGCGCGAGAGCGGTGTCCAGCACCTCCAGTGATGCCGCGTCCACGGGCCGGGCCGAGAGCTTCGGCCACAACGAACGGGCCAGCGAATCACCCGCAGCGCCGTGCCCGCCCGCATGGCCCTCCCCGTCTTCCGGCGGATCGGCCGCGTGTCCCGGGCCGCCGGAGACCGGACCTGGCCCCGCGGCATCCGGCAGAGCCCCGACCAGGGTGGGGATCAGGTTGCGCGCGCAATCGAGGACCCCTCGGGCCGAGAGGTCGAACCGCAGGGGGTCGGCGGCCGACGCTGCGGCGACCGCCACGCGCAGCCGGTCCGTGGAACTGCTGTGCCGGGGCAGCGCGGCAGCCGTACGCCGGGCGGCGGCCAGGGAGTCGGGCGCAGCGGTGAAGCGGATGCCCGGGCGCAGTTCCCCGGTCCAGATCCACTCGGCGACCTCCTCGAAGCCGTGACCGCGAGCGAGCTCCGTCGCGTCGACGCCTCGGAAGAAGTAGCGATCCGGCTCGATGAGCGTGAGGCCGGTACGGAAGACCAGATCGCCGGCGGCTGCCGTGGCGGGATCCCTGCGCCCGGTCCGACGTGCCAATGCCTCCACCTGTGCGGCGTCGAGCGTGCTGCCGCGCCCGCCGGGGGTGCGACTGCTGGTGAGCTGTCCGCGGCTCACGTAGGCGTAGACGGTCTCGGGCTTCACCCCCAGCAGATCCGCCGCCTCCCGGGTGGTGAGCCTGCGGCCCCGGCTTGTCCCTCCGGCGTCCGTGACATCGGTGGTCGCTCCGGCGTCGGACCCATCGGACGCCTTCGCGGCCTCCGGGCCCTCATCGGCCTCCCGTTCCTCCGTGGCAGGTCGTCGGGCGGGCTCGTATGTCATGACGCCACCGTACCCAGATCCATGCCCCATCCATATCAGGCAGGTGTGATTCATCATAAGCATTGATTCAATCAATATTGACGCCCTACCCATCAACCTTAGACAGTGGAATCAATGTCCGCCTGGGCAAAGGAAAGAGTCGCGCCATGCCTGCCACACGTACGGAAATCGCCCCGCTCGACGTGCCCCGGGGGCTCGCCGGTGTGATCGTCACCGACACCGCCCTCGGCGACGTACGGGGCCGCGAGGGCTTCTACCACTACCGGCACTACTCCGCGATCGAACTGACGCGGACCCGTAGTTTCGAGGATGTCTGGTACCTGATGTTCCACGGGGAACTGCCCGGCCGGGGCGCCGGCGACGAATTCGCCGCGCGTACCGTCGGCCTGCGCCGCCTGCCCGTGGAAGTGCGGGAGGCGCTGCCGTCCATCGCCCGCGCCGGAGCGGTCTCCGGCCCGCTCGCCGGACTCCGTACCGCGCTCTCACTCTTCGGCGCGACCGCCGGTTTCCGTCCGGTGTACGACATCGGCGCGGACCGCCGCCGGGACGACGCGCTCGCCGTCTGTGCCGTGGTCCCCACCGTGCTGACCGCTCTGTACCGCCTCGGCCTCGGCCTCGAGCCGGTCGAGCCCCGCGACGACCTCCCCTTCTCGGCGAACTACCTGTACATGCTCACCGGCGAGGAGCCGGACACCGCACGGGCCTCCGCCGTCGAGCGCTACCTCATCTCCACGATCGACCACGGCTTCAACGCCTCCACGTTCACCGCGAGGGTGATCGCCTCCACCGGTGCCGACGTCGCCGCGTGCCTGGTCGGAGCGGTGGGCGCGCTCTCCGGACCGCTGCACGGCGGCGCGCCCAGTCGGGCGCTGGACACACTTGACGCCATCGGCAGCCCCGACCGTATTGACGGATGGATCCGGGAACGGGTCCTCGCGGGGGAGCGCATCATGGGGTTCGGGCACCCCGTCTACCGCACCGAGGACCCGCGTTCACGCATGCTGCGTTCGATCGCGCAGGGGTTCGGCGGACCGCTGGCCGACTTCGCGGTCGAGGTCGAGCGGCGGGTCGAGGCAATTCTCGCCGAGCTCAAGCCCGGGCGTGAGCTGCACACCAACGTGGAGTTCTACGCCGGTGTGGTCATGGAACTGTGCGGGCTTCCCCGCGAGCTGTTCACCCCCACCTTCTGCGCCGCGCGCATGGTCGGCTGGAGCGCAAATATCCTGGAGCAGGCGCAGGACCCGAAGATCATCCGTCCGGCGGCCCGCTACGTCGGAACCCCGCCGCCGCGCCCCGTACCGGCGCTCTGACCGATCAGGAAGGCACCCCGTTGACCCCGCCCCACGCCCCGCAGATCCCGGTCGTCGTCCTGGCGGGGTTCCTCGGCTCAGGAAAGACGACGCTGCTCAACCACCTGCTCCGCAACAGGTCGGGCAACCGGATCGGGGTGGTGGTCAACGACTTCGGGTCCATCGAGATCGACGCCATGACCGTCGCGGGCCAGGTCGGCTCCACGGTCTCCCTGGGCAACGGCTGTCTGTGCTGCGCGGTCGACGCGAGTGAACTCGACGGCTTCCTGGAGACGCTCACCCGGCCGAGCGCCCGGCTCGACGTGATCGTGATCGAGGCCAGCGGCCTCGCCGAGCCCCAGGAGCTCGTGCGGATGCTGCTGGCGAGCGACAATCCACGCATCAGGTACGGGGGACTGGTCGAGGTGGTCGACGCCGCCGAATTCCCCGCGACCAGGGAGCGTCACCCCGAGCTCGACCGCCACCTCGCCGTCGCCGACCTGATCGTCCTGAACAAGACCGACCGGGTCACGGACGCGGAGCTGAGTGCGGTGTGGGACGTCGTCGCCGCGGCCGGCGGCAAGGCAGCGGTGATCAGCGCCGCTTACGGGAGAATCGACCCGGAGCTCCTCTTCGACCCCGCCCTCGGGCCGGACGAGGACGACATCGCGCGGCAGCTGACCTTCGAGGATCTGCTCCCCGAGGCGGACCGCACGCACGAAGGCCATCCGCACGCGACGTACGAGAGCGTCTCCTTCACCACCGAACTCCCGCTCAGCCCGCGCAGGTTCATGGAGTTCCTCGACTCCAGGCCGGCCGGCCTCTACCGCATCAAGGGTTTCGCCGACTTCGGCGCCGGCGACCGGCACAACCGCTACGCGCTGCATGCCGTCGGCAGCTTCCTGCGCTTCGTACCGCAGCCGTGGGCCCGGCAGGAGCCCCGGCGGACCCAGCTGGTGCTGATCGGGTCCGGCATCGATGCCGAGGCGCTCCACAAGCAGCTCGAGGAGTGCCGCGAGGAACAGAACGCGGCCGACGGGCGGCAGCGGGACGCAAGGGCGACCCACGAGCTGCGGGACGCCGCGGTCACCGACGAGCCGCAGGCCGACGCTACCCAGGTGCTGCAGGACACCCCGGCCGCCGACGAGCTGGAACGCAGCATGTGGGGCGTCCTGCGATACGTACGGCAGCTGGACGACGGGGCCTGATCCTTCCCGGCCCCGCCGTCCGGCGGTGTCCTACAGCGGCCCGGCGATCACCGCGACGGGGCTCGTCGACGGTGTTCCCGAGCCGTCACGGCGCGGATCCGGGGCAGGCAGCTCGGCCGGTGTGCCGTTCTTCTGCGCCGCCCGCGCCGGCGTCCCGCCCGCCCAGGCGAACACCAGGACGTCCTCCCCCTTGAGGAAGCGCTGGCAGCGCACCCCGCCGGTGGCCCTGCCCTTGCGCGGATACTGATCGAACGGGGTGAGCTTCCAGGTCCGTTCCGAGTCGTCCAGCGTGCCGTGCGACCCCGCGACCGTGAACACCACGGCGTCCTCCGAGGGATCGACCGCGGCGAACGACAGGACCGATGAGCCCGCCGCGATCTTGATGCCCGCCATGCCGCCGGCCGCCCGCCCCTGCGGACGCACCTGAGCCGCCGGGTAGCGCAGCAACTGCGCGTCGGAGGTGATGAAGACCAGGTCCTCCTCACCCGTACGCAGCTGGGAGGCGCCGACGATCCGGTCCCCGTCCCTCAGCGAGATGACCTCCAACTCGTCCTTGTTGGCGGGGTAGTCGGGCACCACTCGCTTCACGACCCCTTGCAGGGTGCCGATGGCCAGACCCGGCGACTCCTCGTCCAGGGTGGTGAGGCAGATCAGAGTCTCGTCCGCCTCCAGCGTGAGGAACTCCGAGATCTGCGCCCCGCCGGATAGGTTCGGAGCCGCGTGCGTGTCCGGCAACTGCGGCAGGTCGATCACCGAGAGGCGCAGCAGCCGGCCACCGGACGTCACCGCCCCCACGTCGCCGCGTGCCGTCGCGCGGACTGCCGAGACGATCACGTCGTGCTTCGCCCTCCTCGCGTCCTCGGCCTGGACGATCGGTCCGGCGTTGGCCGTACGGGCCAGCAGGCCGGTCGAGGACAGGAGTACCTGGCAGGGGTCGTCGGCGACCTCCAGCGGCACCGAGGCGACCTGCGAACCCGACGACTCCAGCAGGACGGTGCGCCGGTCCGTGCCGAACTTCTTTGCCACTGCGGCCAGTTCGGTGGAGACGAGCTTGCGCAGCTCGGCGTCCGACTCCAGGATCGCGGTCAGCTCGGCGATCTCCTGGTTCAGACGGTCGCGCTCGGTCTCCAGCTCGATCCGGTCGAAGCGGGTGAGCCGGCGCAGTGGGGTGTCCAGGATGTACTGGGTCTGGATCTCGCTCAGCGAGAAGCGCTCCATCAGGCGCTCCTTCGCCTGTCCCGAGTTGTCGCTGTCCCTGATGAGGCGGATGACCTCGTCGATGTCGAGCAGAGCGACGAGGAGGCCCTCGACCAGGTGGAGCCGGTTGCGGCGCTTGGTCCTGCGGAACTCGCTGCGTCGGCGCACCACGTCGAAGCGGTGGTCGAGGTAGACCTCCAGGAGCTCCTTGAGCCCCAGGGTGAGCGGCTGCCCGTCGACGAGTGCGACGTTGTTGATGCCGAAGGACTCCTCCATCGGCGTCAGCTTGTAGAGCTGCTCCAGCACGGCCTCGGGCACGAAGCCGTTCTTGACCTCGATCACCAGACGCAGCCCGTGCGCACGGTCCGTGAGGTCCTTGACGTCGGCGATGCCCTGGAGCTTCTTCGAGCCGACCAGGTCCTTGATCTTGGCGATCACCTTCTCCGGGCCTACGGTGAAGGGCAGTTCGGTGACCACGAGGCCCTTGCGGCGCGCCGTGACGTTCTCTATGGCGACCGTGGCGCGGATCTTGAACGTGCCGCGCCCGGAGGCGTACGCGTCCTTGATGCCGCCGAGGCCGACGATTCTGCCACCGGTCGGCAGGTCGGGTCCGGGGACGAAACGCATCAGCGTCTCGAGGTCGGCGCCGGGGTGCCGGATCAGGTGGCGCGCGGCGGCGACGACCTCGCCGAGGTTGTGCGGGGGCATGTTGGTGGCCATGCCGACCGCGATCCCCGAAGCGCCGTTGACCAGGAGGTTCGGGTACGCCGCCGGGAGGACGACCGGCTCCCGCTCCTGGCCGTCGTAGTTCGACTGGAAGTCGACGGTGTCCTCGTCGATCGACTCCGTCATCAGCGACGTGGCGTCGGCCATACGGCACTCGGTGTACCGCATGGCGGCCGGTGGGTCGTCGTTGCCCAGGGAGCCGAAGTTGCCGTGCCCGTCGACGAGGGGCAGGCGCATCGAGAACGGCTGTGCCATGCGCACCAGTGCGTCATAGATCGACGCGTCGCCGTGCGGGTGCAGTTTGCCCATCACCTCGCCGACGACCCGTGCGCACTTCACGTACCCACGGTCGGGGCGCAGTCCCATCTCGTTCATCTGGGACACGATGCGGCGGTGCACGGGCTTCATGCCGTCCCGGGCATCCGGCAGAGCCCGGGAGTAGATCACCGAGTACGCGTACTCGAGGAAGGAGCCCTGCATTTCGTCGACGACGTCGATATCGAGGATCTTCTCCTCGAAGTCGTCCGGCGGCGGGGTTTTGGTGCTGCGGCGGGCCATCGCGGCTGCGACTCCTTCACAGATTCTGTTGGGCAACCTCAGGTTCTGACGCCGACCATTGTGGACCGCCGCACCGACAACCCCGACCTCGACCCGTCCGAAGCGGTCTCCAGGGCCCCGTGGAGCGTGTCTTCACGGCAGCATCCACGACAACATTCACCCGGCGGGAACTTCGCCAGGTGCCCGTGCGCTTGCTTACAGTGGCAGGTCCGGCAGGAAAATCCTGTACCGATCGAAGGGACGTACATGCCCATGGGTCACACGGCCACAGCCCAGGCCGGTTCCGGCGGCTTGACGGCGACCGAGCACCGGCTGGCCAACGGGCTGCGCGTGGTGCTCTCCGAGGACCATCTGACCCCGGTCGCCGCTGTCTGCCTCTGGTACGACGTCGGCTCACGCCACGAGGTCGAGGGCCGCACCGGACTCGCTCACCTCTTCGAGCACCTGATGTTCCAGGGCTCGGGCCAGGTCAAGGGGAACGGGCACTTCGAGCTGGTGCAGGGAGCCGGCGGTTCCCTGAACGGCACCACCAGCTTCGAGCGCACCAACTACTTCGAGACGATGCCCACGCACCAGCTGGAGCTGGCCCTGTGGCTCGAGGCCGACCGGATGGGCTCACTGCTCGCCGCGCTCGACGAGGAGTCCATGGAGAACCAGCGGGACGTGGTGAAGAACGAGCGCCGCCAGCGTTACGACAACGTCCCCTACGGCACGGCGTTCGAGAAGCTCACCGCGCTCGCCTACCCGGAGGGCCACCCGTACCACCACACGCCGATCGGGTCGATGGCCGACCTGGACGCGGCGACGCTGGAAGACGCGCAGGAGTTCTTCCGGACGTACTACGCGCCGAACAACGCCGTGCTCTCCGTGGTCGGGGACATCGACCCGGAGCAGACGCTCGCCTGGATCGAGAAGTACTTCGGATCCATCCCCTCCCACGACGGCAAGCAGCCGCCGCGTGACGGCACGCTGCCGGACGTCATTGGCGAGCAGCTGCGCGAGGTGGTCCACGAGGAGGTGCCGGCCCGTGCGCTGATGGCGGCCTACCGTCTGCCGCACGACGGCACCCGCGAGTGCGACGCCGCGGACCTCGCCCTGACCGTGCTCGGCGGCGGCGAGTCGTCCCGCCTGCACAACCGTCTGGTGCGGCGCGACCGCACGGCGGTGGCCGCGGGATTCGGGCTGCTCCGGCTCTCCGGCGCGCCCTCGCTGGGCTGGCTGGACGTCAAGACGTCCGGTGGCGTGGAGGTCCCGCAGATCGAGGAGGCGGTCGACGAGGAGCTGGCCCGCTTCGCCGAGGATGGCCCCACTCCGGAGGAAATGGAACGCGCGCAGGCGCAGTTGGAGCGCGAGTGGCTGGACCGTCTCGGCACGGTCTCGGGCCGGGCCGACGAACTGTGCAGGTACGCCGTCCTGTTCGGTGACCCGCAGCTGGCCCTGACCGCGGTCGGCCGTGTGCTCGACGTGACCGCCGAGGAGGTCAAGGCCGCCGCCCGGGCGCATCTGCGGCCCGACAACCGTGCCGTCCTGGTCTACGAGCCCGTCGAACCGGCGGACGAGACGGACGGCACCGACGCGCACGAGGGGGCCGACAAGTGAGCGACGCCGCCGTGACTGGAGTAGCGATGGACTACCACCCGCAGCCGACAGCCGGCGAGGCCAGGCCCTGGGCCTTCCCCGCGCCCGAGCGGGACGCCCTGCCCAACGGCCTGACCGTGTTGCGCTGCCACCGCCCCGGCCAGCAGGTCGTCGCCGTGGAGATCTTCCTGGACGCACCGCTGGACGCCGAGCCCGAGGGCCTCGACGGTGTGGCCACGATCATGGCCCGCGCGCTGTCCGAAGGTACGGACAAGCACTCCGCGGAGGAGTTCGCCGCCGAACTGGAGCGCTGTGGCGCCACACTCGACGCCCACGCCGACCACCCGGGCCTCCGTGTCTCCCTGGAGGTTCCGGTCTCCCGGCTGGCCAAGGCGCTCGGTCTGGTCGCCGAGGCACTGAGGGCCCCGGCCTTCGCGGAGAGCGAGATCGAGCGGCTGGTGGGCAACCGGCTCGACGAGATCCCCCACGAGCAGGCCAACCCCGCCCGGCGGGCCGCGAAGCAGCTCTCCAAGGAGCTCTTCCCGGCGACGGTCCGGATGTCGCGTCCGCGCCAGGGCACCGAGGAGACGGTACGGCGCATCGACGCCCCGGCCGTCCGCGCCTTCTACGACGCCCACGTCCGCCCTTCCACCGCGACCGCGGTGATCGTCGGCGACCTCACCGGCATCGACCTGGACGCGCTGCTCGCCGAGACCGTCGGTGACTGGTCCGGAAATTCGGTCCCGGCACGCCCGGTACCCCCGATCACCGCGGACGACACCGGCCGTGTGGTCATCGTGGACCGTCCCGGGGCGGTGCAGACCCAGCTCCTCATCGGGCGGATCGGCGCCGACCGGCACGACAGCGTGTGGCCCGCACAGGTCCTCGGCACGTACTGCCTCGGGGGCACCCTCACCTCCCGGCTGGACCGCGTGCTCCGCGAGGAGAAGGGCTACACCTACGGCGTCAGGGCCTTCGGCCAGGTTCTGCGGTCGACGGCTCCCGGATCGTCGTCCGGACCCACCGGCGCGGCGATGCTCGCCATCAGCGGTTCGGTGGACACGGAGTCGACGGGGCCGGCGCTCGACGACCTGTGGAAGGTCCTGCGCACCCTGGCGGCCGAGGGGCTCACCGACGCCGAGCGCGAGACCGCCGTGCAGAACCTCGTGGGCGTCGCCCCGCTGAAGTACGAGACGGCGGCCTCCGTCGCGGGGACCCTGGCCGACCAGGTGGAGCAGCACCTCCCGGACGACTACCAGGCCACGCTGTACGCACGCCTGGCCGAGACGGGCACGGTCGAGGCGACCGCCGCGGTGGTCAGCGCCTTCCCGGTCGACCGCCTGGTCACCGTCCTGGTCGGGGACGCCGCGCAGATCGCGGACCCCGTCCGGGCGCTGGGCATCGGCGAGGTGTCGGTCGTCAGCGGCTGACGGAACGGCACATTCAGGGCCCCGGCGGACACTCTGCCGGGGCCCTGCATTTTGTCTGATTTGTCAAAGGAAGTGCACGTTGATCCTGTGGGATGTCCGACAAAAGACCCTTTCTGTTTGGTGAGCGCCATCGGCCCGTCCTAGCGTCGTCCCGGCTGTCCGTCGGACCCGAGCCGCGACCGCGGCGCCGGACAGCCATCGCCGAGTCCCCGTCAGGCGCGAGCCTGGGGAGCCGGGGACCCATGTCCCTGGGGTGAATCGGATCCCTGCGTCTCGCGCGAGACGATGAGGGGTCCGTAGGAGACCTTCCTGCTCCGAACCCGTCAGCTAACCCGGTAGGCGAGAAGGAAGGAAAGGACCAGCCACTTCATGGCGTTCATCCGTGCCACCGGGAAGCACCGTGCCCCGAGCCGCCTGACGCGCAGGAGCGCCCGGGTCGCCGGTATCGCGGCCCTGGCCACCACCGGTGTCATCGGTGCCACAGCCTCCCCGGCGCTCGCAGCGGACTCCGAGGCAACCTCGGCCGGCACCGGTCTCACCCAGACCGTCGCCCTCGACGTGAGCCTCGCCGCGCAGATCGAGGCCCAGGCCAAGGCCCAGCAGCACCAGGCCGACGTCGCCGCGAAGGCGAAGGCCGAGGCCAAGCGGAAGGCGGAGGCCCGCGCCAAGAAGGTCCGCGAGGAGAAGGCCCGTGCCGCACGCGCAGCCGAGCGCGCCCGCCTCAACGCCTTCCGCCTCCCGGTCGCCGGTTCGCACGTCACCACCGGCTACAAGTCCGGCGGTGCGCTCTGGTCCTCCGGCACCCACTCCGGCGTGGACTTCCAGGCCGCTTCCGGCACCTCCGTCGTCGCGGTCGGCGCCGGCACGGTCGTCGAGGCCGGCTGGGGCGGTGCCTACGGCAACAACATCGTGCTCAGGATGAAGGACGGCACGTACACCCAGTACGGCCACCTCTCCTCGATCGGCGTCTCGGTCGGGCAGAGCGTCGACGCGGGGCAGCGGATCGGCCTCTCCGGATCGACCGGCAACTCCACGGGACCGCACCTGCACTTCGAGGCCCGCTCGACCCCCGAGTACGGCTCGGACATGGATCCCGTCGCCTACCTCCGCGCGCACGGCGTCCAGGTCTGACCTCGGATCCGCCCGCACGTACCGCTCCGACGAAGGCCCCGGCATCGCGCCGGGGCCTTCGCCGTACCCCGGCTCGCGGAACCGCCTTCCGGCCAAAAGATATCCAAGGATTCCACCCCGCCATCGGAAATTCCGGCCGGTTGCAATAGAGTCACAGAACAGGCGTCGATCGGCCGCGTTTCGCGGAGATTAAGGCGGAGGTTCGGACATGCGCATTCCCGCGCATTCGGTATGCACGGCAATCCGTGACGACATCGTCTCCGGTGTCTTCGAGCGCGGCAGCCGCCTCACCGAGGAGGTGCTCGCGCGTCGCTACGGCGTCTCGCGCGTCCCGGTGCGCGAGGCGCTGCGCACCCTGGAGTCCGAGGGGTTCGTCGTCACCCGCCGGCACGCCGGCGCCTGCGTCGCCGAACCCACGGAACAGGAGGCGGCCGACCTGCTGGAGATCCGGATGCTGCTGGAGCCGCTGGGCGCCGCGCGTGCGGCCCAGCGCCGTACCGATGCGCACCTGAAGGTGCTCCGGGGCCTGGTCAGGCTGGGGCAGGAAAGGGTGCGACGGGGCGAGGGGGAGGATCTGCGCTCGCTCGGCGGCTGGTTCCACGAGACGCTCGCGCAGGCCTCGGGCAGCCCCGCGCTGATCGCGCTGCTCACGCAGCTGAGGTACAAGATCGCCTGGATGTACGCCGTCGAGCAGCCGGTCAGGCCCGCGGAGTCCTGGGCCGAACACGGTGCTCTCGTGGACGCCGTGGCGCGCGGTGACGCGGAACGGGCCAGGGTGCTGGCCGTCCAGCACGCCGAGCGCGTCACCGCTGCCCACCGGCTGCGCCGCACGGACCGGCCCGCCCACGAGGCGGGCGTGACCCGGGTGAGGACTTCGCAACACCACGTAAACATCGCGGGAGCCCGCCATTAACAAATGCGCCGTATACAAGGAAGATAATGATCGGGCGGCTTTCTTTCTGCTGCCCTGATCCGTTTTCCCGAGGCCTTTTCCCGTAGGTGCGGACACAGAAAAGCCGCGGCCCCCGCTGGGGTGGCCGCGGCTTTTCCGCAGAAACAATTCCGGATAGGAGCAACCCGGGTCAGACGGTCTCCGGGAGCTCATCGAGTCCCTCGGCGACCAGCTTCGCCAGGCGGTCCAGTGCGGCCTCGGCGTTGTCCGCGTCGGACGCGAGCACGACCTCCTCGCCGCCCTGCGCACCGAGACCGAGCACCGCGAGCATGGAGGCGGCGTTGACGGGACTGCCGTCCGCCTTGGCGATCGTCACGGGGACGCCGGAGGCCGTGGCGGCACGGACGAAGATGGAAGCGGGGCGGGCGTGCAGGCCCTCGGCCCAACCGACGTTGACGCGGCGCTCAGCCATGGTTCTGCCCTTCACGTGTCGACGAGTTGTCTAGACCAGTCTCTCATGTGGTGCGCCCTGCTGTGCCCGGCCCCGGAACAGGCCTGGCGCCCGCCCGCAGGCTCACTCAGCGTGCCCCTGCCGGGAACCCGCCGCGACCGGTGCGGCGGCCGTAGGCTTTGCCCATGGAGCCCACCCCGGAGCAGAGGCCGCATCACGCGTACCCCGACCACTGGGAGGCCGACGTGGTGCTCCGCGACGGTGGCACCGCCTGCATCCGGCCCATCACCACGGACGATGCCGAGCGGCTGGTCAGCTTCTACGAGCAGGTCTCCGACGAATCGAAGTACTACCGCTTCTTCGCCCCGTACCCCCGCCTCTCCGCCCGTGATGTGCACCGCTTCACCCATCACGACTACGTCGACCGGGTGGGACTGGCCGTCACGATCGGCGGTGACTTCATCGCCACCGTCCGCTTCGACCGGATCGACGAGCAGGGCCGGCCCGCCTCCGCTCCCGCGGACGAGGCCGAGGTCGCCTTCCTCGTCCAGGACGCCCACCAGGGCCGCGGCGTGGCGTCGGCGCTCCTGGAGCACATCGCGGCAGTGGCCCGGGAACGTGGCATCCGGCGCTTCGCCGCTGAGGTGCTGCCCGCCAACAACAAGATGATCAAGGTGTTCCGGGATGCCGGATTCACCCAGCAGCGCAGCTTCGAGGACGGCGCCGTCCATCTCACCCTCGACCTGGAACCCACGGCCGAGTCCCTCGCCGTCCAGCGCGCGCGTGAGCAGAGGGCCGAAGCGCGTTCCGTCCAGCGCCTGCTGGCACCCGGTTCCGTAGTGGTGGTCGGCGTCGGCCGCGCGGAGGGCGGGGTGGGTCGTACGGTCCTGCGCAATCTCCTCGGTTCGGGCTTCACCGGGCGCACCTACGCGGTGAACACCTCCTTCGCCGCCGATGCGGCCACCGTCGACGGCGTCCCCGCGCACCGCTCGGTGGGCGAGATCGGCCGGCCCGTCGACCTCGCGGTCGTGGCAGTCCCCGCCGACCGGGTGCCGGACGCCGTCGCCGACTGCGGTGAGCACGGGGTCCAGGGCGTCGTCGTCCTCTCCGCGGGTTACGGCGAGCGCGGCGCCGAAGGGCGCGAACGCCAACGCGAACTGGTGCGCCAGGCACGGTCGTACGGGATGCGGATCATCGGGCCGAACGCGTTCGGCATCATCAACACCTCCGACGCCGTCCGCCTCAACGCCTCCCTCGCCCCCGAGTCGCCCGAGGCCGGGCGCATCGGGCTCTTCACGCAGTCCGGCGCCATCGGCATCGCGCTCCTGTCCGGTCTCCACCGGCGCGGGGCCGGGCTGTCGTCGTTCATCTCCGCGGGCAACCGGGCCGACCTCTCCGGCAACGACTTCCTGCAGTACTGGTTCGAGGACCAGGACACCGACGTCGCCCTCCTCTACCTCGAATCACTGGGCAATCCGCGCAAGTTCACCCGGCTCGCCCGCCGGACCGCCGCCGTGAAGCCGGTGGTGGTGGTCAAGGGCGCCCGGCACAGCGGCACCAACCCGCCGGGGCACGCCGTGCCCGTCAGCCGTATCCCCGACGCGACGGTCTCCGCGCTGATGAGCCAGGCCGGTGTGATCCGGGTCGACACGGTGACCGAGATGATCGACGTGGGCCTGCTCCTCGCCGGCCAGCCCCTGCCGGACGGCCCCCGGGTCGCGATCCTGGGCAACTCCGAGTCGCTCGGCCTGCTGACGTACGACGCGTGCCTGGCGGAGGGACTGCGTCCGCGCCCGCCCCGCGACCTCACCACGGCCGCGGGCCCGCAGGACTACCGGGACGCCCTCGCGGAAGCCCTGGCGGACCGGACCTGCGACGGTGTGATCGTGAACGCCATCCCCTGGGTGGGGGAGAACGGCGAGGCGCAGACCGGCGAGGGGGAGGTCCTCGGGGCCGCTCTGCGCGAGGCGGCGGCCGACGGCCCGGCCAAGCCGGTGGCCGTCGTACACGTGGAGATGGGCGGCCTGGCCCAGGCGCTCGCCGCCGCGGCCGGCACGGCGGCTCCGTCCGCGCCCCGGCCGTCCGGCGCCCCGGTGACCGGGCCCCGGGCCGCCGCGCCGGACACGGGCGGTCGCCGCGACGGGGCACCCGCGGCGCCCGGAACGGCTGCCGACGGTGACCGGCACACACCCCGTACCGGACGGATCCCCGCCTACCCCGCGGCCGAACGAGCCGTACGCGCCCTCGCCGAGGCCGTGAAGTACGCGCAGTGGCGGCGTCAGGCCGCATCACCCGGCAAGGTGCCCGAGTTCCTCGACGACACCATCGACGCACCGGGCGCCGCCGGGCTCATCGACGCGCTCCTGGGCGCCGGCCCCGACCCGCGCGGACGCCCCCTCACCCACGACGAGTCCCACGAGCTCCTCGCCCGCTACGGGATCACCGTGCGGCCCGCGCTTCCCGCGCTCGACGCCGAGGCCGCGGTCGCCGCCGCCGGGGAACTGGGCTACCCGGTCGCTCTCAAGACCACCGCACCCCATCTGCGCCACCGCGCCGACCTGGGAGGCGTCCGGCTCGACCTCGTCGACGAGGATGCCCTGCGCCGCGCGTACGACGAGCTGACCGACCTGCTCGGCACGCCCGCCGAACTCCGCCCCGTCGTCCAGGCCATGGCACCCCGGGGCGTCGACACCGTCGTACGGGCCTCGATCGACGCGGCCGCCGGAGCCGTCCTCTCCTTCGGCCTGGCCGGCGCACCCTCCGAGCTGCTGGGCGACACCGCCCACCGGCTCGTGCCCGTCACCGATCGCGACGCCGCCGAACTCATCCGGTCCATCAAGGCGGCGCCGGTGCTGTTCGGCTGGCGAGGCTCCGCACCTGCCGACACCGCGGCGCTCGAAGAGCTCCTGCTGCGGGTGTCGCGGCTGGTCGACGACCACCCCGAGGTGGTCTCGGTCGCCCTGGAACCGGTCGTCGTCGCCACGCAGGGCCTGAGCGTGCTCGGGGCGAGCGTCCGTCTCGCCCCGCCCCCCGCCCGGAGCGACATCGGACCCCGGCGGCTGCCCAGCTACTGACCCGGGCGGGCCCGTGCACGGCGTCCTCGGCAGCCACCTGCCCCCCGTAGGATGGTCCGCATGGCAAAGACCGGTACGACGACCCAGGGGCTGCGCACGGCGATCGAGCGCAGCGGCTACTACCCGGCCCTCGTGGCCGAGGCGGTGGAGGCCGCCGTCGGAGGGGAGCCGGTCGCGTCCTACCTGGTGCACCAGGAGACCACCTTCGACTCCAACGAGGTCCGCCGCCACGTCACGGTGCTCGTCCTGACGGACACCCGCTTCATCGTCAGCCACACCGACGAACAGGCCGCGGACGACAGTTCCCCGACGCCGTACGCCACGACGTCGACCGAGTCCGTCAAGCTCGACAGGATCTCGTCCGTCGTGGTGAGCCGCGTCGTCGCCGACCCCGAGAAGTACGTGCCCGGAACCCTGCCGCGCGAGGTCGTCCTCACCATCGGCTGGGGCGCCGTCTCCCGTATCGATCTGGAGCCCGCCGCCTGCGGCGACCCCAACTGCGAGGCCGACCACGGCTACACGGGCAGTTCCACCGCCGACGACCTGAGCCTGCGCGTCAGCGAGGCCGGCGACGGCCCGGACACCGTGCGCCAGACCCTGGCCTTCGCGCAGGCCCTCTCCGAGGCCACGGCCGTGACCGCGGCGACCGGCCGCTGATGGTCCAGCCTGCCTGGCAGGATCCCGTCCTGCTCGCTCCCGAGTCGGCTCCGGCACCGGAGTACGGCAGCGGTTCGCTCGCCGACCTGCTGCCCACCCTCGCCGCCGGACAGGGTGTACCCGGCTTCGAGGCGTCGATCCCGGAGCTCACCCCGGCCGACCGCAACTGCGTCTTCCTGATCGACGGCCTCGGCTGGGAGCAGATCAAGGCCCACCCGGACGAAGCGCCCTTCCTGCACTCCCTGCTCCCCACCTCCCGCGGCGGCACCGGCCGGCCCATCACGGCGGGCTTCCCGTCCACCACGGCGACCTCGCTCGCCTCCGTCGGTACGGGCCTGCCCCCCGGGGAGCACGGCCTTCCCGGCTACACGGTGCGCAATCCGGAGACCGGCGCGCTGATGAACCAGCTCCGCTGGAAGCCCTGGACCGCCCCCAAGGTATGGCAGCCGCACCCCACCGTCTTCCAGCTCGCCGACGCCGCGGGTGTGCGTACGGCGCAGGTCTCCGCCCCCGACTTCGAGCAGACCCCCCTGACCAAGGTCGCGCTCAGCGGCGGTTCCTTCCTCGGCCGGCTCACCGGCGAGGACCGCATGGACCTCGCCGCCGAGCGGCTCGCGGCGGGCGACAGATCGCTCGTCTACACGTACTACAGCGAGGTCGACGGCCAGGGGCACCGCTTCGGTGTCGACTCGGACGCCTGGCGTGGCCAGCTGATGTACGTGGACGGGCTCGCCCGGCGGCTCGCCGAGCAGCTCCCGCCGCGCTCGGCGCTCTACATCACGGCCGACCACGGCATGATCGACATCCCGTTCGACGAACAGTCCCGGATCGACTTCGACGAGGACTGGGAACTCGGCGCGGGGGTCGCCCTGCTGGGCGGCGAGGGCCGTGCACGCCACGTGTACGCGGTGCCCGGCGCCGAGACCGACGTGCTCACCGTGTGGCGCGAGGTGCTCGGCGAGCAGTTCTGGGTGGCGAGCCGGGACGAGGCCGTCGCCGCGGGCTGGTTCGGCCCCCGGATCGACGAGCGTGTGTACGGCAGGATCGGCGACGTGGTGGCCGCCGCCCACGACGACGTGGTGATCACCGCTTCGGTCAACGAACCCCACGAGTCGGTGATGGTGGGGATGCACGGATCGCTGACCCCCGTAGAACAGTTGGTCCCGCTCCTCGAAGTACGCTCGTAAGCCCCGTTTCCGCACTCCCCACCCGTTTTCCGCACTGCACACCCCGAAAGGCGCGCACCCCCTCATGCCCGAGCTTGTGTTCTTCTCCGGAACGATGGACTGCGGGAAGAGCACCCTGGCCCTCCAGATCAGTCACAACAGGTCGGCCCGCGGGCTGCAGGGAGTGATCTTCACCCGGGACGACCGGGCGGGGGAGGGGAAGCTCTCCTCGCGACTCGGCCTGGTGACGGAAGCCGTCGAGGCGGCACCGGGCATGGACCTGTACGGCTATCTCGTGGGGCGGATGTCGAAGGGCGACAAGGTCGACCACGTGATCGTGGACGAGGCGCAGTTCATGGCTCCCGAGCAGATCGACCAACTGGCGCGGGTCGTGGACGACCTGGGCCTGGACGTCTTCGCCTTCGGGATCACCACGGATTTCCGCACGAAGCTCTTCCCCGGCTCGCAGCGCCTGATCGAGTTGGCGGACCGGATAGAGACACTCCAGGTCGAGGCCATGTGCTGGTGCGGCGCCCGCGCCACTCACAACGCCAGGACCGTGGACGGGGCCATGGTCGTCGAGGGCGAGCAGGTGGTCGTAGGCGACGTCGACCGGCCGGCCGGAGAGGTCGGCTACGAGGTGCTCTGCCGCCGCCACCACCGCCGCCGCATGACGAGCGCCGCCGCCCACGCGGGTGCGCTCTCGCCGGACGTCCTGCCGGTCAACCACGGCTGAGAACCTCCGTACGTGGTAGGGCCGAAGCCGGGAGGGCCGAGGGTCACGCGTGAGGCGACGACGATCGGGTACTCGGGAGCGGAAGCCGCAATCGAGTCCCAAAAGGGTGATGACATGTCCTCCTCCCTCGTCGAAACCGTCGACATCAAGGCGCCGGTCGCCGTTACCTGGGCTCTGTGGAGCGATGTGACGCAGTGGCCGAAGTTCCTGAGCCACGTACAGCGGGTCGACCCGATGGACGAGCGCCGTTTCTCCTGGCAGCTGTCCCTGCCGGGCGCCGACAAGGGCTTCGTCGCGGAACTCACCGAGGTCGTCCCGCAGGACCGGATCGCCTGGAAGACGATCGAGGGTGTGCACCACGCCGGAGTGGTCACCTTCCACCGGATCGACGACCACTCCAGCCGGGTGGCCCTGCAGATCGAGTACGACCCCAAGGGGTTCGTGGAGCACCTGGGTGCCCTGACCAATCTGGACTCGGCCCTGGCCAACTACGACCTGGGTGAGTTCCAGAAGCTCGCCGAGGCCACGGCGGCGGGAGACGGCCCCCGGGGCCTGTGACCCGACGCTCCCCGGACGCGAACCGCCCGTGCGCACCCAGGAGGCGGGCCCGGGC